>JAYVJI010000798.1:0-4570 GCA_043769435.1 Verrucomicrobiota bacterium | reverse complement strand
CCAAGAAACGCCTCTTTGGGCAGGCGCATGGCCAAAAGATAGAGCGTCGTGACCGGTCCGGCGGCGTTGGCGATCATGGTGCTGATGCCCGTGAGAATACCCACGAACCAGGCGAACACCCGTGATGCCGGCAGGCCCTCACCGGCAGCAGGCCACCGCATACGCCAGAGCTGAACCGCCAGCATCGTCAGCACGATCCAGCCCACCACCGGACGGAAGGCCGTGTCCGGCATAGTAAAAAGGATACAACATCCACCGACGATGCCCAGCAGCACCGGCCAGGCCAGACAGCGGATGTGATGCCAGAGGATTTCCTGGCGGAAAAGCGCCGCTGCCATGATGTCCGCCGCAATGAGCAAAGGCAGCACCGCCCCGCTGGAAGCCTTGCCAGGGATGATCTGCGCCATCAGCATCACCGTAAAGGTTCCCACACCGGCCATCCCGGCCTTGGAAAATCCTGCGCAGAATGCCGCCATGGCCGCGATGGCCCACTCCTGTGCAGTGAACAACGGCAAGTCCACCCTAACGGATAAAGTAGCTCAGATTCTCCAGCTCCATGGCGAGATCCACATTATTCACGATCACTTGCTCCGGCACCTCCAGCACGACCGGCGCGAAGTTCAAGATAGCCTGTATACCGGCGGCACTGAGGATATTGACCACCTGCTGCGCCGCGTGACCCGGCACCGCCAGAATGGCCAGCTTGACGCTGTTTTCCTGAATAAAAGACGCCACTTCATCAATGGGATAGAGCGGAACTCTCAACACTTTAATCCGCTCCGGAGCCGCATCAAAGGCAGCGATGATCTCGAATCCCTCTTTGTTGAATCCGGAATAGCCCAGCAGCGCCGAGCCAAGATTTCCTGCGCCCACCAAAATGACGGGCTGCAGCCGGGTCGTGCCCAAAGTCTCCCCGATCATGCCGCTGAGCATATCCACATTATAGCCCAAACCCCGCGTGCCGAAATTCCCGAAATAGGCCAGGTCCTTCCTCAGCTGCGCCGACTTCACCCCTGCGGCCTTGCTCAGAGCCTCGCTGGACACAGTCTCCACGCTATTGGTTTTCAGCAGCTGCAGGCAACGCTGATAGATAGACAGCCGATAGACTGTCTTCCTCGGCAAATCAGGTTTGTCAGAATTCTGCGGCATGGATCAGTTGCCATGCGCCAAGCCTGACCGGGAGCAAGTGGGTATAACAGATACACCGGATACACCACATACGCCTAAAATGGGTCACTTCGCCTTATCAAAGTCCTGCTCCAGCAGTTCCATGAAAGCACCTGTGAATCCTATGCGCGCCGCCTCGCCCGGTGGCAGGATGGCGCTGACACCGTCCACAGTGGCTTCGTTAAAAGCATCCCGTTTTTCTTCCCACTCATCTGCCGCTGCCGTATCCCTAGGCTCGCGAGCCGCATTCAAGCCCGCGGCTATCATCGCGGCACCACGCGCACGCATGTAGTCGGCTACAACCCTTGTCTGAGGCTCATCCAGGCTGGCTGAGCGCTGAAGTAGCGAACCAAAAAACCGGGAATACTCATCAGGATTATCCTGAAACGCCGAGACCTCGGGAAGCGCTCCCAGCGCAGCGGCACGGTTCCGTTCCAGATCCCGCAGCCGCCGTGCCTGTTCGGCACTGCGATCCGCCGTGGGCACCGCGTTAAGGGTATTCAACTCCCCCTGAGCCACCAATACCGCACCGAGGCGCGCACCGATATCTTCCACCTTCCCAAGGTTCACCACCACTTTGTCTTTCAATTCCTCCTCAAGGGCACTGCTGGCAGGGGCACTCCAGCTGCGGGAGACGGCTGCCTGCTTTTCCGGCGTGAGAGACTCTCGGGCCGCAGCTGGCCTCGCGGGACTGGACACACGCTGTTTCGCTTCCTCTGGGAGTGCGGCAACAGCTGCTTCAGCTGCTTCAGCTGCTTGATGATTGCGCCAACAAACAACGGTGGTCGTCGCAGCCACTATCAAGCAGATGAGTATAAAATTCCTTTTCATGTTTTGCTTAATTTTATTTTTATTCGCTTTATTTGCTTTCATTTTACATGACCGGGCAATGTCCTCCGCACCAGCGCTATCCTTCAGCATTCGAGCAAATGATAGAGAATTCATTCTCGCAAACCTTTATGTATGTGTCACCCGCCAATGATAATCAAATGCCGCCGGTTCGCCCGCGGAGGACGGGACTGAGCCGCCCCGGGCAAGCAGAGCTCCGGAAAAAGAGTGGATGTCGGTGCGGGAGTCATTGGTGGAGAAGTAGTAGATAAAGAACCAAACCGCAACAATGAAGAAACATCAGCCTCAGTCTGCGAGAGCGTGCGGGGGACGCCGAACGTCTGAACCCAGCTAAATACCAGCTAGGGCCGTAAAAACGCTTGGAAATTGGATAAAAACTGCCCGGCCCTAGCTGGTTAGCTGCGGTGACCTCGTTCGCCATTTGGTTGGTTGTGGTGTCGATCATGAGAATGTTAAAGCAAAGGCCAATGCTGCCCATAGGTGAACCATTATCAATCCGCCAAGAGCAAGAAAGAAGTTCGATGCACGGCTACGACATTCGCCGCTGAGTGAGAAAACCTTCTCTGGCCTGAATGGCCCAAGAACGACAAGCATCCAGAGCATAATGTAAGAAGACCAAAATAAAATAAATCCAGTCACATCAAAGATGTGTGACACAGAACGAGCATGATGCCATGTAAGCCTGTCGAAGGCGTGGCAAATGCCAGATAGAACCGCTGTCAGAACAGCTATCGCAATGAGTCGCTTGGTCTGAACGCGGGCAATGCCCATCATCCAACTACGAACGAGATTTGACTTCATTGCTGTCACGGGATGCGTTGGATTGGGCAACGTCTAAACCCAGCTACCAGCTAGGGCCGTAAAAGCGCTCGGGAATGTGAAAAAAACAGCCCGGCCCTAGCTGGTTGGCTGCGGTGATCTTGTGTGTGCCCAGCATGGGCACAGTCCAAATGGGGTTCAAGTCCCCTGTATGAAAACCAGAAATCATGAAAATGAATACCAAAATACCAGCAGGAGTCAAGGGGTTGCGAGTGATCGCCGCCCTGAAAGAGCCGACCGCAGGGAGACAGCCAGCCGACAGGCTGCCCCGCAGGGGTGGAGCGTAGCGGCAGCAACACTATGCAAAACCCGCGAGCCGATGAACAAGAACCTGATAGAGCCGGAGCGCAGCGGAGACAGCCCGCCTAACTGAATATAATGCTGCGGGCAACGCCGACGCGATGGGGCGAGCTGGCACAACACAACACAGCGACTGCTTTGCCGCGAGAGCGGCATGAAAGAAAGCGCAGCCAAACCGCAGACCCCGAGGAAGGAGGGGCAACCCCGTTGGTGAAGTCGTGGAGGTAAATCAGGCGGCAGTGCGGGGGAGGACTGTGTTCTTACCAGGGAACGGTAGCGCAGCGGACATAGCCTGCCTCAAAATCATTTTTCTTAAGCAGGCAAATCTCGCCTGTGAGAGCAGGCGAGAAGTCAGCAGAGGTCATAGTAGTCGGAAAACGAGCCGGAGTGCGTGCGCACAGTAAAATTGCCGGAGGACTCAGCCGATGAAGGACCAAACCAATGAGGAACCGCTCGACCCCATGCCGGGGGGAGTTGCCCGTTACGGCCAGTCGGTCAGGGACAGCTTCAGCTCAGCATGTGGGGAGCCGGAGCGCAGAGGAGACAGCCGAAGGCAACAATGGAGCGGTTCCAGTCGATCCGGACGCGCTGTTCGAGCAGGTGCTCGACGGCGCGGATCTGAACCTTGCCTGGCAACAGGTGAAGGCTAACAAAGGCGCGCCGGGCATTGATGGGATGACCATCGATGACTTCCCGGCGTTTGCCCGCGAACACTGGGAGCGCATCCGTTCCCACCTCAAGGAAGGCACGTATCACCCCGCGCCTGTGCGTCGGGTGTTCATTTGATTCAGTCGCCGCCTCCCGGCTCCCTCACCCCTGCGGGGCAGCTCCTGCGTCGCTGTCTGTCTCCGCGCCTCCCAGGCGCTTCGGCTCAAAACCCGATGGGAGCCAACGCCCCCTCGGAGTACCCACCGTGCTGGATTGCCTGAAGTTACAGATGGAAATCAGTCAGGCTGTCTCCCTGCGGTCGGCTGCGTGATCCAGCAAGCCATCGCCCAGGTTCTGAACCCGCTCTACGATGGCGAATTCAGCAATAACAGCTACGGGTTCCGCGCCGGACGCAATGCCCATCAGGCAGTGCGCCATATGGAGCCGACCGCAGAGAGACAGCCCGCCATTATTATTCTTCTTTTTTGCGGGCAATCCGGCTGGCAGCAGAAGCGCCGTCATGCGGTCGATTGATTCGGTCGCCTCCTCCGGCTCCCTCACCCTTCCGCTGCGCTTCAGGGCTGCTCGTTCCTCGCAGTCTGTCTCGCGGCTTACCGCCGCCGCTCGGCTGCGACCTGAAAGCGTTCAAGAAGCTGGGGCTCATCGTGAACCAGACCAAAAGCAGAAGTGGAAAGCTAGCCGACACGACATTCCTCGGGTTCCAAATCAGTTCCCGTGGAAAAGTGAAATGGAGCGCGAAAGCGCTCGAGCGGTTCAAACAACGCGT
>JAYVJI010000797.1:0-6123 GCA_043769435.1 Verrucomicrobiota bacterium | reverse complement strand
CGGCTGGAAATTAAGCCGGACCGAGCCCCGCAGGGAGGACCACTCCGATGTTGCTCTGCCGCCATACCTCCTGACGGGCGCGAGCGGTGCGCGTCCAGCAGGTCATGAAAGAAACCCGCGGATGCCTACCTGCAACGCCCACCGGCGCTACCAAAATGGGACACCACAATCGGGAAAAAGGCCATCGTGATTCATCGCCCGGGCGCGGCAGTGTCTTTCAGGGTCGGTGGCGGTTACTTCAAATTGAATCATTTTTTGTATTTTTCTTAGAAAAACAAGTCTACAGACGTCGTTTTAGGCGTGGTCCAAATGGACTAGTATACATGAATAAAATATCACTCACAATACTCGCCTCCGTCGTCACGGTCGCTTCAGCGAACGCCGGATCTACGCAAATTCCTACTCTGCCTCCGACACCTCAGACCGGTGATTGGCTTTCCTCGACGATCACGCCGGTGACAAATCCGGTTTTCTTTGAGGATCCAACGATCCGGACCGAAGTGCGGCCTATCTTCATGCATCACAAAATTGATGGAGGATTCGCCACAGGGGCTGGCACGGTCAATCTTTACGCCTTGCAGCTTCGCTATGCGGTGACGGATCGCCTCGCGATCATCGCCACGAAGGATGGCTACGTGGACATTGATCTGGACAATGGCACGGACCTAAGCGGATGGGCAGACTTGGCCCTCGGTTTGAAGTATGCCGTGATTGATGACCGTGCGAACCAATTCATCCTCACGCCGGGCTTCACTTTTGAGGTCCCGACCGGAAACTCGGATGTTTTCCAAGGGAACGGGGACGGCGAACTGAATCTTTTTGTCTCGGCGGCGAAAGGTTTCGGTAACTTCCACCTCACGGGGAATGTCGGGGTCCGCCTGCCAATCGACAATGATGCGGAGAGCACGATCCTGCACTTCAATGCGATGGCGGACTATCGCGTCTGCAGTTGGTTCCAACCATTCGTCAGTGTCACCGGGCTATCTGTTCTTGATGCCGGAAATGCGATCGGGCTTTCTACGGAAGGCTATGATTTGATCAACTTCGGAAGTTCTGGATCGGATGGCGAGACACAGATCGTCATCGGGGCGGGCTTCCGCAGCCAGCTGACAAACTCGCTGAGCTTCGGGGTCGCTTACGAGGAGTCGGTCACGGATCCGGCGGGGCTTTTCGATCAAAGAATTACTGCTGATCTTATCTTCCGCTTCTAGTTTTGCTAGGTTAGTTGCTTTAGGTTGCTAATACAAAATGAGTCCACCGGTGGTTACTGACTGCCGGTGGATTTTTTGTCGTTGCGAAGCAGCGGCGGCATCGGCCAGGAATCAGGCCTCAAGGAAGTCGCCGGCGATGACTTCTTCGTCGCTGGCGTCCGCGTGGATGGCTTGCGCGATGACGCGCTGGGTGACTTGTTCGAGGTAGGTTTTGAGGACTTTGTCGAGTTCAACAAATTCGGGCCAGAGGGTGTCGTTGACGAAACTCTGGGGCACGCGGACCATGACGGTGGTGAGGCGCTGGCGGGCGTATCGGTAGGGTTTCAGTTCGTAGCGCCTGAGGAGGGCGATGAAGAGTTTTTTCGACCACGTATCGGTCATGGTGAAGCGGTATTCGACAGCTTTTTCGATACGTTCGATTTCGCTGAGGCGGTGGCGGATGCGGGCCATGGCCTCGGCAGCGGCTTCCTTTTCGCCGTGGGTGGTGGCTCCGGCGAAGAGGCGTTCGATCTTGCGAAGTTTATCGAGAAGTTCCTGTTCTTGCATGTTTCACGATGAGCTAAACCTAGAAAGCGATTTTAGGAATCACGGACTTTCCTGATTTTCACGGATGCTCAAATCAGCATGCGGGGCGCGGATGGATTGGCGGACGAGATCGAATGGGATCAGCACGCGGCTGGGATGGCAATGGGGTAGCCCCGTGACCTCGGCATGGCGTCAGAAAAAACCCGGCCTTCTTATTGAAGGCCGGGTTCGAAATCACGCAACCATGGAGGTCACGCTGACAGGGTATTATTTCTCTGGCTTGTAAGGCAGAGCTGACTTGTGGACGATGAGGCGGAGTTTGCCATCGGCGCCTTTTTTGAAGACGAAGGTTTTATCGACCATGACTTCAGTTCCATCGGCGGCTGTCACCCAGACATTGCCCATGCTAATGGCGATATCACCGTGGATTTGGATGCCCTCGTCACCATCGCCCAAGTTGTCATACCGGGCTTTCACCCATGGCTTGAGAGCAAATCCTTTGTCGTTCGGGAATTTTGGATTACCGCCGACGAAGTAGGCCAGCGCGCCCTCCTTGGTGGGACGGAAGGTTTGATCACCGAATGTAAGGGTCGGCTTGAAGAATACCTTTCCGGTATCGTAAGCGTAGGCTTCTGTGAGGACCTTAGTGGCTAGGGCTTTGGCGTCGCCACCCTCGGCGTGTGTCTTGCCGATGGCGACAAGTGCATCGCACCATGCCTGCTGCGCGGCATTCACCTCTGCCAGAGAGATGGTCACCGCCCCGGCAGTAGTCGCCGCCTTGGCACTAGGCTTGGCACCGGGCTTGGCTCCAGGCTTGGTTTCCGCATTTGCGGAACTGGTGTAAAAAGAATATCCACCGGCTGCGACGGCGGCAAGGACGAGGGCTGATAGTGTGTGTTTCATATTTTTATATGACAAGATAGTGATGATGTGTAGTTAGGATGCACCAGTTACCTGATGTCGCACGTGGAGCGCCAAATCGGCGTCATTGTGTTTAAAAAAATGATCAGCTCCGAAATTTTGCCAAGGATTACGCAGTAAAAACCACAGAAAAGCCGTTTTTTGTAGTGCGGCTCATGACTTGCAAAGCTGCCATACAGCTGGAAGCGTAATGGGATGCCCGCTTCTTCTCCTCCCGCAGTCCACATCGACCTTTCCTCCCGGCAGCGACATTGAGACCTCTAAGAATGCGCAGGAACCCATACCCCGAACAGCAACAGACTCCCGCCCCCAGCCACAGAACCCACGGATACCCCGTCGCCTCTCCAAAACCTCCAGGCCTGCCAACAGCCCCACAGCCCGCCTGCAAAAGTAACAGCGCGCGCTGCTCTATGGGACCGCAAGAGGAATTTGCCTCCTTTTCCTGCGGATATCAGGTGGCTTGCGTTTTGGTTGGTATTGGCTTTGGCGGGCGATACACACTTTACCAACGACTATGAAAAAGCTACTTCCCGCTGCCCTCCTCGCTGCCCTTGCCCTGTTCCTGTGGGGTTTTCTGTCGCACACAGTTTTTGGCTGGCACATGGCGCACTATACACCACTCAAGGACGAAGCTGCGGTAGCAAAGGTGTTGCTCGAAAACCTTCCGAAAGACGGCATGGTGCGCCTGCCAGGACTCAAGAATCCAGACGGTATGGAGCGCAGCATGGATGAATGGGAGCGGATTTCGGAGACAGTGCCTTACTTTGAAGGCATGTGGCTAAGTAAAGGGATGCCTATGGCTATGGGGAAACGCATGGCGCTGAACTTTGCGCTGAATTTTGTCATCGCCCTGCTGATCGGCATGATGTTTCTCAATCTCCCTGGGCTGGGGCTGAAATGCCGGCTGAGATTGGGCGCCATGCTGGGCCTCATTGTGTGGCTCATGTCATGGGGCCCGATGTTTGTGTGGTTCGACTTGCCGGCAGTGCATATTCTCCCCTATCTCGTGGACTACATCGTTGGTGGATTGCTTTGCGGTTTGATTTTGGGCAAGTTGCTGCCGCCTGGAAGATCGCGCTGCGACAGCTGACCGATACCCCTGAAGGAATTTTTAGAACCACCAGAGTAGAGAGGGGCGGCATTGTGCCGCCGCGGTCCCCCTCGTCAACCCGGGCGTGCAGATTTGACTTCGTCTGTCTCAGCTGTGCTGCGGCTCGCAGGATTGTTTTCGCTTCTATCCATCTTTCGGTTTTCCTGGCCCTGTAACGGGAGAGGATGGCGAAGTCGTCGCCGCCTTCAGTTCCTCATGCGTCCACGGGGCTTTCCTATCGGCAATTTCCTTGCGTATGCGCATGACTTCCTCGGGGGTTGCCGGCCGGGTCCAGCCATGCCAGCGTTCCCCTGTGTAGGTGAGGACATCGGCGATCTGCAGGTCAGTGTGGGTATGCTCCAGCGGCGGCATGAGGCCTGCTCCGTAGGTGACGCCATCAATCGGGCCGGCCTGGCCTTTGAGCAGGATGCGCGTGAGGACACCCACGTTGCCATTATTTGCCATCCACGCGGACTTTGCCAGAGGCGGGGCGAGCAGGGCATCCCCGGCTTTCATGCCCATGCCGTCGAGCCCGTGGCAGGACATGCAGAGATTTTCAAAGACCACCCGTCCCCTGCGGGCGGTATCGCTCAGCTTGTCCTGCTGGGCTTCCTTGGTGTCATGATCCTGCACCGCCGCGACGAGTGGCAGCGGGCGGTTGCCGGGAGTGAATGCCTCCTGTTGGCCAGCTGCGCGCCAGGCGAGGAACGCCTGCGTCGCCACCCGGGCATCTGGATCCATGGCTAGGATTCGGACGGCGTCGGCAGTGGCGGCGTCCCGTTGCGTTATCCAAGGTTCCGCCAGTTGCACTGCCGCGCGACGCACGCGGGGTTCCCCGTCCTTGAGTGCGGCCAACACGCTTGCCTGCTTCAGGGCACCGAGTCCCGCTAGAGTCCAGAGCGCGTGGATGCGGGCATTCGTCTCAGGATTCGTGGCCATCTCCATCAAGGCTGGCACGGCGGACTTGTCGCCGCGGGAGACCAAGAGCATCTGCGCGGTGTCACGCCACCAGCCGTTAGGATTTGCTAGGTGCGCCACCAGCTGAACCGGCGACTCATCGAGCATCCGGGGAAGCTTGCCCGCAGGTTTGCCGTCAGGCAGAAGCCGGTAGATGCGGCCATGGCGGTGGACCTTTATCATGCCCCAGCGTTTCACCCGCTCATAGCGCTCCACCCAGAGCCCAAGCTTGTTCTTACGGTAGTCCTCGACGTAGTGCGCCTGCAACTCAGCAGTGACCGCCGTAGGAAACCATTCCTTTTCCTGAATGATGCCCCGGTAGAGATCTGAGATGTAAAGGGCTCCATCCGGACCGTTTTCCGTCCACACCGGACGGAAGTAGGCGTCCCTAGCGCGGATGAATTCTCGGCCGGGGAAAGCGTTATGCGCCGTCGCCTTGCCATCCTGCCAGGTGTATGATGTCATACGGATGAGGCGGCCCACAGGCTCGCAACCAAGGGAATTTCCATGCCGGTCCGGGAACAGCGGACTGCGCACGACGCTCTGTCCACAGGCAGCAGAGAAATGTGTTAGCTGAGCCTGACGCTCCACATCATAGCCACCATCACTGAAATCCCACACCGGGCAGATACCCCACGGGCGGAAATAGCCTGCTTCATGCTCCTCCATTTGCAGGATCGGATAACCGGCGGGAAGCTGAAAAGAGTGCGCGGGATTGGCCCCTCCTCCCCATGAGCAGATCAACCGGCCATCGTCATCGCGCGCGAGGCCCCACTGACTGACCCTGCCGATACTGTGGGGCATGGAGTGCAGCTAGCCAGCGTTCCAGGACAGGCGGCGGTCGTTGGTGCAAATAGTATTATCAAGGTTCCACAACATGCCACTTTGCTGGTGCTCGATATTTCCATGATCATCCGCGCCCTGCCATGCCACCTCCCTCCGGTCATGAATGCCGTCCTTGTTATCATCAAAGTAAGCCCAGATGGTTTGAGATTCCGTGAAATGCACCAGCACGCGGTCATGCATAGGCAGCACCGCCCTCGGCAGGATAACGTTGTCTATAAACACGGTGCGTTTATCCATTCTCCCATCCCCGTCTGTATCCGTGAGCTTCACCACCCGGCTCACCGGATCCAGCTGGCCGCTGGCATGCTCGTCCTGCATGTAGGTCCGCCACTCGCAGACATAGAGCGAGCCATTCCCGTCAAAGGCGATCATGGATGGCTCCTCCACCATAGGCTCGCTGGCGACGCACTCCAAGTGATACCCCCGCGGCACTTCCATAGTCTTAATACTTTCCTCCGGTGACAGGGAAGGAAAGGTGGTGTCAGGATTCCACTCACCCGCTGCCGGCACCCTCGCTGGCAGGCAAAGCAAAACGGGCAGCACAGAGCAGAGGAGGTGGAGCGATGGCATAGT
>JAYVJI010000796.1:0-3839 GCA_043769435.1 Verrucomicrobiota bacterium | reverse complement strand
CTGCGCCTCCGCCCGGGCGGCCTCGGCATTGGCGGCCCGGTTCTCCTCCGCAAACGGCAGCGTATAAAGTTCCGGCACGAACGGGTGAGGCGGTGCGGTGGGGTTTTCGAGTGGCTTCAGCGCCATCCATTTTTCCCAGGCCGGCTTGAGTTCATCCGTGAACCGTTCGGTGTAAAATCGCGCCAGCTTTTCGTCGCCGTCTATCTGCGCATCCATCGCCTCCATCCACATCCGCGAGTGCAGGGACTCGATCTGCCGGGCTTCGAGGTGCCGCGCGTCAGCCTGGCGCTCCAGCTTGTCGGCGTGCGTGGCCAGCGATGAACTCTCGCCGCTCCACAGCGAGCTTTGGTACGAGCACCATGCGGTGGAAAGCGAAGCCACCGCCATGAGAATGACGGTGACCGGTTCAAACCACGGTCTTTTCGGGTCGGTAGTGACGGGCAGTGCGTGTTCCATAAATGCAGGATCAGCGCACGACGACATAGGCCGTGGCCCCCTGATACATGACGGCCCGGTAATAGATGCCGCCGGCAAAGTAGCAGTTGTAGCCGCCGTAGGCGACCATGCGGTAGCCGGCGGGGACGACGCGGATGTAGCCGGAGGGCAGCGGCGCGACGACGACGACGGGTGGCGGCGCAACTACGACGACGGGAGGTGGCACCACCACAACAGGCCGCGGGGCAACGACGAGGGCGGCGGGTGCGACATAAACCGGCTTCGGCGCGACGACGACGGCAGTGCCCCCGACTGGACGGGTGGTCGCCACCGCTCCGTTCACACCAACGGCGGCAGCTCCGTTGGGACCAGCAACGACGGCACCATTCGGACCGGCGACGGCGGCCCGGTTGTAGCCAACTGCGGCGGCACCGTTAGGGCCGGCGACGGCGGCCCGGTTGCCCGTGGTGGCGGCGGTTCTGCCGCCGGCAGTCTGCACTGCGGCTCCGTTAGGGCCGACGTAGGCGCTGCCACCGCGGGAGTTGGTGGCGGCGGCGCGGTTCCCGGTGCTCACGCCGTAGGTGCGGGCGTCAGCGAGAGAGGTGGAGAGAAGCAGGGCCGCTCCGGCGAGGAGCGTGCACGAATAGTGGAGTGATGCTTTCATGGTATTAGTTTGGTGAAGTGTCGCGTTGCGGTTTTGGATTAGCGTTTGCGGGCGGTGGCCTCCATTTGGGCGGTGGTCATCATTTCAATTTTTTGCGCACCCGGCGGCGGCGTGAAGGCAAAAGTGGCAGCGGTCACCGGCGCGGCGAGGTTCCAGTGGGAGAAGGCGATGCGCAGTTGCGGCCGGCCTTCGAGATGGAAGGTCGCGACCATCTTGTGCGGAAGTTGATCGTTCACGCCGATCCACAGTTCGGCGTCTGCCGCCTTTCCCTGGAGTGCGATCCGGTGGCACTGGACGCCGCCGAGGCCGAGGAACCCGGCCTTCGTTTTGCCGAGTCCCAGATAAGTCACGGTGTGGGCCTGGCGCCGGATTTCGGCGTAAGGATTGCTGACCGCGAAGTCCGCGAGCGGCGGGACGAAGCCAAATTTCGTGTCCAGCTTTTCGACGAGGCCATCAATCGTGGTGCGCATGGGCACTGCGGCGTAGTGGTTCGACTTGGCATCGAGCAGCGTGAGCGTGCGTCCGTCGGCGACGAAATGCCGGGTGCCGGCCTTGCTCACTGCCACGGCGGCGATTTTGCCCGGGCGCTGCACGGCGACGGAGACCTTCGCCTTCTGCGGCACGACGGCGGCTTCGATCAGGCCGGGGTCAATTTCGCGCTTCGCCTCGAAGCTGAAGCTCTGCGCAGAGGCGAGTTTCGCGGACATTTGGCGGAGGATTTGATCCGCGTCGGGCACGTAGGTGGCGAAGGCCGGCAACAGCGAGGCTGCGATCAGCGCGGCGATGGTGAGCAAGGGAGAGAGGATGGGTTTCATGTTTTGGTGATGTGTGTTTGGTTTGATGGCAGTGGATCAGCGCCCGGCGTGCAGCAGGAGGATGCGGCGGAGTTCATCCACGGTTTCCGGCTTCTCCTGGGCGCTGTGGCCGGAGCGGACGAGGAGTTCGGAGTCCACACCGTCGAGGTGGGAACTCCAGTAGGGCACGAGGCCGTCGGAGCACTTGGGATCGTCGAGCGGCAGGCCCTTCTCGTTGCCGATGATGGAATGGATGTGCAGCCCGCGCTTGATAGGCAGTTTCATCGCCTCCTGCACATAGCGTGATTTGGGCGAAAGGTTTTCGACACTGCTGGGCACCCCGGATGCCAGGAGCTTGGCGATTGCCGGATTGTCGGGTGCCTTGCCCTGGAGGATGCTGAAGGTGTCCCCCAGCACGTTCATAGGCAGTTCGATGAGGCGGCGGCCGAGTTTTCCGAGGAAGCCTCCGGCGAGTTCACTCCCGCGGTGCGGGGTGCAGACAAAGACCACGCGGCTCACATCCGGGTTGGGGGTGAACTCCAACAGCGGACGAAAGGCGGCCACATCCGCTGCGGAGAGTTTCAATTCCTCCGGCGTGCCTCCTAAAATATCCTTCCACAGTATATCACCGCTGCTCTGTACCTGACTCTTGCTCACGAGGCCGCCCATGCTGTGGCCTATGAGAATCATTCTGTTGCGATAAATGTGGTTCCCTTTGCGATCGAGTTCCTTCTTGAGGGCGGCAAGGGATGCCCGGCATCTGGCTGCGCTGTAGGCTACCGGCACGCCGGAAGGATAACGGAAGAAAAAGAACTGATACTTCCTGGCAATGACCGGGTCGGCGCTGAGCTCGGTATAGGCGCGGTCCCAGGTGAGCGGGCGGGATAGCAGGCCGTGCGCCATGATGACGGGTATGCGGTCAGAAGAAACCGGTTCGAGGCTAAGGATGCCTATTTTATCCATGTAGTCCGCGCTCTTCAGCAGCCCCTTGATGCCGGACATGCCCATCGTCTGCCCCTTTTTCTTCAGCTCGTGGGTGACCCAGCGGCTGACGGCACCGGAGTCGGAGGAGAGCATATGGGTGCGGCCGGCGATGACCGCCGTCTGCTCAGGACGCGGATCATGCAGACGCAGGATGGCTTGAGATCCTTTAAAATCGAGCGTGGCGGTGACAGGCGCCAGAAAGCCGGCTTCCGCCATGAACGGGTGCTGGGCTTTCCGCTCCGGGGTGGAGTGCCAGCGGGCGACGAGGTTCGCGCCGACCCCGGCGCGGCGGTCGCGGTAGTCGTTTTCCCGGGGCACCGGCAGAGCAGGGATCAATTCATCGAACAGCAGATCCTCAGGCCATGAGGCGCTGCGGGTGTAAGTCCGGCCCGTGCCCGCTACCGTGAGCGGTCGCCGCGAAGGGCCGCCAGCCTGGGCAAGCCACAGCACGGTCGCCCGTTCCGTGGCGGCGTTGTAGGTGCGAGTTTCATCGGCGGAGCGCTGACCGCTGGACGCTTCCGCCGCCGCCAGTGCTTCATTGAGGGTCCCGGCAGCGAGGCTTGTCGTGCCCTTGGCCGGGGACTGCCGGGATGGCGAGCTGCAGGAGCAACCGATTATGGTGATCAGGGCGCTGACGAATCGTGCGGTGAGGCGGTGCATGGGATTTATTGATTGAGACGGGCTTTTAATTGCAGCGGAGAATGCCGCAACGTATCAGAATCGAAATCTGCGGAAAGGGAAGTCCCTCCCGGCAAGCGCAGGGGGTTACGGCACCGGTTTTGCAAGCTGGCTCAGGACATGTGTCATCGGCTCGCTGGAGATGCGGATCATGCCGCTGAAGGGCCGGTTCAGATCTAGGATTAGCGAGATGGCCGCACAGCAGGACAGCATGGAAATCAACAGCGCCCCGGTCGCCGTGCCATTGGACGGCGCGAGCAGAGTGAAGCCGAGGAAGATGAGCG
>JAYVJI010000795.1:0-2427 GCA_043769435.1 Verrucomicrobiota bacterium | reverse complement strand
CCGCAGAACTTTGCGGATGAAGTTGCTGCCGATGTAGCCGCAGCCGCCGGTGACGAGGTAATGCATGATAATTCAGCGGCGGTATCCCACATGGTTCTGCCGGATGCAAGCGCCAGCGGCTAGGCCTGGATTCACGGCTCTGCGAAGCGCCATGTGCTCCTCCAGTTACGGCTGAGCGGGGCATTGGTGAGCACCGCGCGCAGCAGTTCCACAGGCATCGATCCCTCTTTCAGCACCGCATCATGGAACGCTCTGTTGCTCAACTTCCCGGGGCCGGTCAGCTCACGGTGGAGCGCCCGGAACTGCAGGCCTCCTAGGAGGTAACTGGCCTGATAGAGCGGCCCGTAGTCCCCGCCAATGTAACGCCTGACCTCGCTGGCCGCTCCCATTTTCTCATGGCCCACGCGCTGCACCAGGAAGTCTACCATCTCAGCCGGCGTCATCTTTCCGATGTGAAACTTCAGTGACACGATGACCCGCGCACAGCGGTGCATCCTCCAGAAAAGCATACCGGCCCGGTCTTCCGGCGACTCCGCATAGCCTAGGTCCCACAAGAGCATTTCCCAGTGCAGCGCCCAGCCTTCAACATAAAACGGAGTATTGAAGCGCCTCCGCCATGGGTTACACCGGTCCGACATGTATCGCTGTAAATGATGCCCCGGAATGAGTTCATGTGGCGTGACGATCCTGGCGAAATGACGGTTGTTTCCCCGCATCGACATCAACTTATCCTCATAGGGCATGGACTCGCAGGCGTAGGCCACCATCATGGCCGGCTGGCTGTAGACCGCATAGGGCAGCGTTTTCTGCAAGTCCGCCGGGATCATGCGCATCCGCCACGTCTCCTCACAAAGTTCAGGGATCGTGACCAGCTCATGCTTCTTCAGAAAAGCGACAGCCCGCTCAGCTTCCACCGCCACGAGTTCGTCCTGAGCGCCCGGCGGCACATGCGCAGCCTTTATCTTCTCCAAAACCCCTACTCTGTCAGTTCCCATGGCGGCGGCCGTCTCCTGCATGCGCTGCTCACACCAAGCGAACTCCCGTTCTCCTATCGCTATCAATTCCTCTGCCGGGTAGGGCAGCATCTCGCCGGCAATCCCGGAAGCCAGCTCCGCGCTTCCGATGGGATAGCCGACCAGCGGATCCCCGGGCTCCCCTTTCAGGCCTGCTATCTCCTCACGGAGAAATTTGGAATGCGCCTCCAGAGCCCCTATCAGCTTCGCACTGGGCTCCCGGACCCACCATCCGAAATCCGGCTGGTACCCATCATAGAATTGGAACCAGTCGCGCAAAGAAGCCCGGATGGCATCCGTGGCCTTCGCCGCCTGCCATGCGAGGGACGGGGTGATGTCAGGCAGCGCCGACAGCGGCGCCGGCTCGGCGGCCGGCGGGACAGCGGCATCCGGTGCCTTTTTCCGCTTCTCGTCTATTCTGCTGCGGAGTTCCCCCAGTATCCGGATCATGTCCGCCAACCCCGCTGCGGCCTGCTCCGCATCCATGGGAAGCCGCTCCTGGCGCTGGCTCTCCAGCCGTTGGATGCCGGAACGAAACGGCAGCAGGAACTCCATTTGCGCCAATTGTTGCGCCTCGCGCCGCAGCATCGCCTTTTTCTTTTCAATATCGTTGCGCAGCAGCAGCCAGTCCGCCTGGTCCCCGCGGCTCAGGCTTTCAAAAGGGACGGCCTCCAGCTTGTGGATCCACGCTTCATCAAGTTTAGCGTGGCGGTCCCGTTGCCGTTCTGACCATTCCAGATCAAATGCCGCAGAGACACTCCGGTCATCAGCCTCGTATTCCACTATTAAGGCCGGGACCAGCGGGGCCTCCGCCGGAACGAGCGCCACCCCGCCGACGATGACTCCGCATAACAAAAGACTGCCGTGTATCGAACGCATCATGGCCTTATCCTGAGGGCAGTCCGGACCCGGGCAATCGAATCCCTGCGCTAATTGCCGGGCTCATTAGCCTTCTCAGCGGGCCAGCGCGCGGTGGCTCAATTCGCCGCGCATCAGATCAATAACGTCACGAAAGCGGGGCTGATTCCGGGCGTCTGCGTTGGCGAGGGCCTCGTGGGCCTCCAGACAAACGCTGGTGCGCTCTGCTTTGGTGGTGGGCTGGGGACAAATGGCATCGCAGGGGGGGGCGGAAGTTTCCCAGTCCCGGCAGATGAGGGATTCATCCCCGTCATCGATACTGAACAGCGCATCAAGGCCGAGGCCGCGGAGGAGTTCGCCGTTTCGTCCAGTGGCATGGATCACGTGGAGGGAGCCGCCATTATCTTCGAGGCGACCGGAGATGCAGGTCAATACTCCCATGAACGTGCTGTCCATGCCAGTACATGAAGAGAGGTCAACGATGACCCGCTGACCTCCTGTTGTCGTTTCCAGTTCTTTGGCAATATAGGCCTTGAGTTCCGGGCTGTTTTGGTGA
>JAYVJI010000794.1:0-7267 GCA_043769435.1 Verrucomicrobiota bacterium | reverse complement strand
CACTGAAAGCTGCCGGTCACGAAAACCTGATGTGGGCGAAGAGTTGCAGCCCGCTAATCGTGGGGGACAAGGTGGTGATCACTCTGGGAAAAGGTGGTCAAGCCTTGGCTGCGTACGCCGCTGCGACGGGTGCGGATGTCTGGCGCGGGGGCATGCCGGATGCCAGTTATGCTTCCCCGGTGCTCGCGGAAATGGCAGGAAAGGCGCAGATTCTGAGCGTTTTTGCCGGTGGAACAGGTGCCTATGATCCGGCCACAGGAGCAGAACTCTGGGCGTGGAAAGACGGTTTTAAAGGCGCTCCTGCCAACGTGGCAAACCCGGTTTTCCTGCCTCCAGATCAGGTGCTCGTGATGATCGGTTATGGCGTTGGCTCCACTTTACTCAAAACAGCCCCTGCTGCTGTCCCGGAGATTCTCTGGCAGACTATCAAGCTAAAGCCTAAATTTACGAATCCTGTCATTCGCGGCAAGCGGGCATGGGGGCTGGACGAAGGCCGCCTGACCTGTCTTGACTTGGCCACTGGCGCGGCGCTGTGGAGGGGCGCAAGCTATGGCCACGGGCAAATGCTGGGTGCAGGGGACTCGCTTATCATCCAAAAAGAAAGCGGCGGGGTTGTCGTTGTCGACGCCAGCGAAACAGAGGAAATAGTGAGAGCAACCATTCCCGCCTTGACCAGCAAGACATGGAATCAACCCTGCCTTGCAGGCCGTCTGCTGCTGGTGCGCAATGACCGGGAAATTATCTGCTTTGAATTGCCATGAGCGCGTAAAATCGTGATCGCCATCCCACTTGAGGCCCGGCAGGTATTAATTAGGCATCCACCCAGTTGGCGAGGTTACTGGCGAGGTTACCGCCTTCAGCAATTCAAGGCGCTTTTGGTAATGGAGCCGGAGCTGGTTTCGTCGGCTTTGCCGGAGAAATTTTGATGACGGTTACCTCCGGTTGGTATTCATAGACCACCATGCTCCACATAGCCTCCATGGCTGGGAAATCACGCAGCTTCACAAAGCGGTCACCGCTTTCGATCAATGCCAGCAACTGCGGCCATTCCGCGTCACCACCCTTGCCTGGCCGGGGATGGGCGAGGCCCCAGGAATCCGCGAAGTAAACCACGAGGCGGCGGTTTTCATCGTCCGCCTGCTTTATCATGTCTTCGAGCTGGCTGACTTTTTTCAATTCTCTGACACGCGGATCATACGACTCATACTGCCCTGCGCCGGTCCCCATGGTAGCTGTCAAGGTGCTGTCATCCGCCAGTGCCGGAGCGCTGCCCCGCGCGGCCAGCACAGCCTGACGGATAGTGTGTCTGGGGACGGCGCGCATTTTATCCAGAGCGGGCAGCGTGCCTGCTGCATAGAGTGCGGCGATAATGAGAGGCGCGGATGTGAGCAGGGGCACGTGGGGAAACCGCCGGGTGAGCCAGTGCCCGGCGAAGCCCAGCGCGAGCGCAAATAAGGGCACAAGATAGAGCATATACCATGTCATCATGGCGCTTTGCTTCAGGCCATTATGGATCAGGGCGAGCGCGCCTGCCAGCAGGAGTGAACCGCCAGCCAGCTGCATTTTCCAGGAACCTCTGCCTAACACAATAAGCCCGCCAATCAGCGTGAGCGGAATAATGCCCGCCAGCAGGATTTTCCGGTACATGCTGGAATCATAAAGCTCAGTCAAGGTGAGGCCACCCCCGCTGCCATCTGCGGCAGGAGTATGGATGAGGCCTGAAAGGAGATTGGACCAGAGATCAGCAAACCACGCAGCATCAAGAGTTTCGTAGCTGTGAGAGGTATTCAGGTAGACCGCAATCTGGGGCACGCTGGGCCCCATGATGATGGCCAGGGGTACAACACTAAAGCATCCAGCCAGAATGAGTCGCGCCAGCGCGCACGTGCGGTCCCGGCCAGGAAGCGCTCTCGTCCAGATGATGATCAATGCCACTACATTAATGCCGCCTGCGACATAGATGCTGCCCGCAAAGCACAGGAGGTACAGTGTCTGACAACCTGCGTAGCCCAACCACCATCGCCAGCGCCCGGTGCGCAGTGCTGCCAGCAGACAATAAAGCGCCCCGGTGATGCCCAAGAGCATCGTGGAATATCCGCGGATTTCCACGCTCCAGCGCACGTGCCATGGATGCATGGCCACTATCAAGGCCGCAGCAAACCCGGCCCTGACGCTGCCCATGGCCCCGCCCAGCAGCGCTATGAGTATGACCGTACCCAGACCGCTCAAGAATGGCAACAGCCGCATCGAGGCTTCGCTGAAAGGAGTAGTCCCAGTCCAGTCCCCGCCGCCCAGCAAATGTCCGGCGCGTGCCTCTAGGCTACACCAGATATGGTTGTTTCCCTTTTTATTTTGAAATAGCGCATCCTGCCAGGTGGCCTTGTCAAACTTAAGGCTGCCATCCGTCTGGACCTCATGCCCTCCCCATGCATAGTACCTCAGATGCATGAGTTCGTCGTTCCAGAATCCATGAGCTAGGCGAGGCTGGCGCGCCCAGCCGGCAAGCACCACGGCAGCGAGCGTCGACATGATTACCCACTTTTTCATGGTCCCTCCGGCAGTTGCCGGGCTTTCAGGGAAAGCCGCACCGGAAGGCAGGGACCACCATCTCTGAAGCAATAATCCGAGGATCACTGCGATGAGGGCGACGACTGCGCCCCACCATATCCCGGCGACGATGTAATCCTCCAATTTAGGCCCCTTGGCGGAGGCCATGCGTTTCACTATTCCGGCAGACCATGGCTTATCCGCGCTGAGCAAAAAAACGATAAGCCCCGCCATCAGCATTACTAGGACGGCGAGGATACGGCGGGCAGCGGGCTCACGGCGGTTACAAAAATCTTTCAATGCGGAGAAAGCCATATTACAGCGTCGTCATGAGTGAAAGCCAGAGTAATGCAAACAGGGAATGCGGCAGGATGTCGGATGCCATGGGCTTAGGTTCCCCGGGTATTCCCATATAGCAAAATGTGCAGGCGCTGACAGTAACGCCATCCGCGGGCGATGCAGGCATCGCTCAACCACTGGCTGCGGGCGTGGAGTTCCTCCATGGTCCTAGCCTCCGGCATCAGCTGGATGCGCCAGCCGCGAATATCTGCATTCAGCCCAGCCAGCAGCGTGCTGATTTCCTCCAAATCCGGTTCATCCCTAACAACGAATTTGAGCTGATAATCCGGAACCTGAGTGAGCCACTGCTCGATCACTTGTGGCTTTAGCCGGGTGCTTTCGTGCCTCGTGCGCCATGCCGCATCCGCTTCTCCCTCCTGTGGAGTGGAATGCGCCAGCTTGGGGCTGAGACTGGCCAGATCACAGGGAATCCCGTCCGGCGGGACCGTGGCCGCCGTTTCGATAGTGATGTGAAAACCGGCATCCCTCAGGAGTCTGGCCAGGACATGGATGTCCCTGGCGATCATGGGCTCACCGCCGGTGAGGACAACGTGCCGCACAGCAGGCCAGGCATCAAGGCGCGCAATGATTTCCGCCGCTGTCATTTCGTCGCCCTCCGGCGACCATGACGCGTAGGGAGTATCACACCAGCGGCAGCGTAGATTACACCCGCTGGTCCGGATAAAAATGCTGGGAATGCCTGTTAGTGAGCCCTCTCCCTGGAGGGAACAAAAGAGTTCGGAAATTAACATCCGGCTCAGGGCATGATCGTTCCCGGGGTCCGCGCATATGGGATGACATCACGGATGTTTCCCACTCCCGTTATGAACATGAGCAGCCGCTCAAATCCCATGCCGTAGCCCGCGTGCGGCACAGTGCCATAACGGCGCAGGTCCAGATACCACTCATAGTCCGCCGGGCTGACGCCCTGTCGCTCCATATTGGCTAGGAGCACCTCCAGCCGCTCCTCACGCTGGCTCCCGCCTATCAATTCACCGATGCCGGGCACGAGGACATCCATGGCGGCGACGGTGCGGCCATCATCGTTGGCCCGCATATAGAATGGCTTGATCTCCTTGGGATAATTATAGACCGTGAGCGGACCCTGGAAGTGTTTTTCAGTCAGCCACCGCTCGTGCTCGCTCTGAAGCCCCAGTCCATATTCCACGGGATATTCAAATGCCTGGCCGCTCCCTTTAAGAATAGCGACTGCTGCCTCATAGGTGATCCTCTCAAAGGGTCGGCTGGCCACGAATTCCAGACGGGTGAGCAGTTCTTTGTCGACAAATTTATTACAGAATTCCAAATCCTCCCGGCATTCAGTTAGTGCGGCCTTAACCAGATAGCGGATGTTTTCCTCAGCAAGATCCATGTCCGCCTGAAGATCGCAAAATGCCACCTCCGGCTCTATCATCCAGAATTCAGCGGCGTGCCGTGAAGTGTTGCTGTTTTCAGCGCGGAACGTGGGTCCGAACGTGTAAACTCTGCCGAGGGCGCAGGCGAAAGTCTCTGCCTCCAGCTGGCCACTAACGGTTAGGAAAGCAGCTCTCGCAAAAAAATCCTCTTCCTCAGGCTGTTGACTACCGCGCGGCAGCGAGGTGACGCGAAACATTTCCCCTGCCCCCTCACAATCACTACTGGTGATGATCGGGGTATGGACATAGGTGAATCCCTGCTCCTGGAAAAACCTGTGCATCGCATAGGCCATGCGGCTGCGGATGCGGAAGATGGCGCCAAAAAGATTGGAACGCGGCCTCAAGTGTGAAATGCTGCGAAGGAACTCTAGGGTATGGCCTTTTTTTTGCAGTGGATAGGTCTCATCGATCCCTCCGCTCAGCTCCACCGAAGTGGCCTGCACTTCCCAAAGCTGCTCCTTTCCCTGGCTGGGGACCAGACGTCCCTCGACCCGCACCGAGGCTCCGGTACCCATTTGCGGTAACTGCCCTGATCCGGGAATTCCCGCATCCACGACCACTTGAATGCCCTTGAGACAAGAGCCGTCATTCAGTTCCAAGAAAGAAAAAGCCTTGCTGTCCCGCCTAGTGCGCACCCAGCCAGCCAGTGAGATGGTATCCTGCGCGGCATGGCTCGCCAGCGCTGCTTTTACGGTCATTGTTGAATGTGACATATTGAGAGACGCAGCTATAGCCTGGTCCGCAGACAGGAAAGCGGATTTATGCCAAACCGCTGAGGGCCTGAGGGCCGCTCAGGGCTGCTGAGGTCGCCCAATGCACTTGCAAGTCGCAGGGGCGAGCCCATGCAATGTAAGTATGCTGCCTGAGCTGATCGCCATCCATCCACCCGCCGTCCCGCCTGTCACCAGTGTGGTCATCCCCGGTTCCAAAAGCCTGACAAACCGGGCGCTCATTCTGGCAGCGCTATCCAGTGGCACCGTCACGCTCAAAGGAGCACTCGCGAGCGAGGACACTGAGGTTATGACTGATTGCCTCACGCGGCTGGGATTTGCCCTAACCATAGAGCCGGATCCGGATGAAGCTGCCAACAGGACGATCACCGTCGAGGGAAAGGGCGGCGTTATTCCTAATGGTGGCACTCCCGCAGAGCCCCTTCAACTCTACGTGGGAAACGCAGGAACCGCAGCGCGCTTTTTGTCGGCTCTGCTCTGCCTTGGCAATGGCAGTTACCGCCTCAGCGGTGTGCCGAGGATGCATGAGCGCCCGCAGTCCGCTTTGTTTGCTGCTTTGAGGCAGCTGGGGTATCATATTGAAACGCCCAATGACCGTTTGCCCGCTGTTGTTCACGGCACTGGTCCCCGGCCCGGCGCCGTTTGCAGCGTCAGTGTTGTGGAAAGTTCTCAGTTTGCCTCAGCGCTGTTGCTGGCTGCCGGCTGCGGAGAGTGGGATGTCAACGTTACGGGTGCCAACCCTGACGAGCTTCCCTATGTGGAAATGACACGTGCCCAGATCAAAGCGTTCCCATTCCATGGAGGCACCTGTGTCATCGAGCCCGATGCCAGCAGCGCTACTTACTTCTGGGGCGCAGATTGGCTCCTGCGTCCTGCTGGCGGAGAGATCACAGTGAGCGGGGCGCCTGCTTCAGGTTGGCAAATCGACGGGAATTTTTTCCGCCTCACCCAGAATCCCTGGCCGGCTCGCTGCTCGCGGAGCACGGACCTTGCTGATGGCATCATGACCGCGATAGCCATGGCCCCCTTTGCTCCCCTTCCCTCGCTCTTCACTGACCTGGGCAGGCTGCGGCTACAGGAATGTGAGCGGGTGGCGGCGCTGAAGTCCGAACTAACAAAATGCGGGGCAGTTGTCACCGAAAGCGGTAATACCCTCGCGATACAGCCAGGCCCCCTGCGTGCAGCCCGCATCGCGACCTATCACGACCACAGGATCGCCATGTGTTTCGCCATCCTGGGCCTGCGTGTGCCTGGCATGGAAATAGAGGACCCCGGCTGTGTGCGCAAAACCTTCCCCAACTTCTTCGCGAAGCTTTCTGACTGTGGGGCGATCATTCAGGACGCCTCAGGCCACCAGCTGTCAGGAACCAATCTGCTCGCTTAAAGTAGAGTAAGGTCGACGGTCCGGGAGTTCGCCTTTTCAGAGAGGCCACGGGGTGAGGCCGGACTAGGTTGGTGTCGATAGGCGTCAGCCCTGCAGAGCCCGGCCGGCCTTAGTGATCCGCGCTAGGTAGTCCCGCTGATCAGCAGCCCACCAGCGATTGGAAAAGATTTCCACTTCATCAAATCCCTGAAAGCCGGCACGCCTCACCCAGGATTTGATGACCGGGATGTCGATACAACCCTCGCCCATGAGTCCCCGGTCGTTCAACAGGTCAGCAGTAGCTGGCAGCCAGTCACAGACGTGGAAGGAGCACAGCCGCCCGGCTACGCCTGCCCGGGTGATTTCCTGCTCCAAGGCGGCATCCCACCACGTATGATAAACATCGATGGCGATACCCACTTCCGGCGGGCTACCGAGGGCGTCGCACACGTCATTGGCCTGACCGATGGTGACGATGGCTGATCTGTCGGCAGCATACATGGGATGCAGCGGCTCTATCGCCAGCTTCACCCCACAAGCCCTAGCAGCATCCAGACAGGCCGCGATGCCTTCCGTGATCCATTGTCGGCTTTCAGCCAGCGGCCGGCCCGGCGTGGCCCCGCAAACCAGCACCAACACAGGAGCACCTGCCGCCGCAGCTTCATCGATGGCTCGGAGGTTGTCCTCTATCGCCAGCCGCCGGTCGTCCGCCGTCCTCGCCGGAAAAAAACCGCCCCTCGCCAGTCCCGTGCATGTCAGGCCACTATCCCTGATCTGGGCGCCCACTGTTTCGGGGCTGGTGCCTTCGAAGTTATACCGCCAAAGCGTGATCCCCCCCACGCCGGCAGCGGCGTAGTTCCGGATACACTGCT
>JAYVJI010000793.1:0-1754 GCA_043769435.1 Verrucomicrobiota bacterium | reverse complement strand
GCGAGCATTTCGGCGGCGTCGTGACAGCGCACGAGGAGGGTGCAAGGTCCAAAAACTTCTTCGGTTAGGGTATGGTCTGCGAGAATAGCTGAGGCGCTTGTCGCCAGCACTGTGGGGGTGGCGGTGTTGGTGCCGCCAGGTTGAGCAGCGGCCAGAGTCTGGACGGCGGGATGGGCTGCCAGCTGCGACTTGCCTGCGTGGTAGGCCTGACAAATCCCGGGGGTGAGCATGACGGCGCAGGGAGCTGCGGACATGAGGCGGCAAAATTCTGTCTCAAACGCTGCGGCAGCTGCGTCCGCCACATATATGATTAGCCCGGGGTTCGTGCAGAACTGGCCCGCCCCCATGGTGGCACTGCCGTGCAGGCCGGCGGCGATTTTCCCGCCCCGCTCCGCCAGCGCTCCGGGCAGCAGGAATACCGGATTCACGCTGCTCATTTCTGCGTAAACCGGGATGGGGCAGGGTCTGGCCGCCGCTGTTTTCATAAGCGCCAAGCCGCCGGTTCTGCTTCCTGTAAAGCCCACGCCGGTGATGGCAGGATGCGTCACCAGCACTTGCGCTGCGGCCCGCTGATTATCAAAAATCAGGGAGAATACGCCGTCCGGCATCCCAGTGGACTGCGCTGCTGCGAGCACTGCGCCTGCGACCATTTCGCTGGTCCCGGGGTGTGCAGAGTGAGCTTTCACGATGACAGGACAGCCTGCCGCCAGAGCGGAGGCGGTATCGCCACCTGCTGCTGAGAAGGCTAGGGGGAAATTACTGGCGCCAAAGACTACGACTGGTCCCACAGGGCGAAGCCTGGAGCGCAGATCCGGCTTTGGGGCTGGCTGGCGGGCAGGGTCAGCGTGATCGATGCGGGCGTCTACCCATGATCCTTCCTCTATTAGGCTGGCGAATAAACGCAACTGGCCGCAGGTCCTTCCGGTTTCCCCTTTCACCCGCGCCTCAGGCAGTCCGCTTTCCGCGCACACCCGGTCGGTCAGAGCCTGGCCCAAGCCTTCAATGCCTGCGGCGATGGCGCGCAGAAACGCCCCGCGGGCAGTTCCACTGGTGTTGCTGAAGGCTGGAAAGGCGCCCTCTGCCAGAGCACATGCGGCAGCGGCCTCTCCGACCGGGGCGGAATGAAACAGTTCCGGGAGAGCTTCGCCCGTGGCAGGATTGAGTGCGGTAAAAGCGGCCCCGCCAGCCTTGCCGCGCGTGGAACCGATGAACGAAAGTCCGGAGAGTGATGTCATGGTTTTCCAGATACCCCGCCCCCGCCGCTGCGCAATTCATTTCCATGCCGGACTGCATTTTCACAGTGGGGACCGGGGGACGATTCATGGGCGGGGCGCAAATCGCCCTTGGCATTTGCTGCGAGGCATCCAGAAGGGCGCACCCCGCAGACTCATGAAGATCATCGCCATCGCCAATCAAAAAGGAGGCGTGGGTAAAACCACGACCTCGGTCAACCTCAGTGCCTGCCTGGCCGCGCGCGGAGCTAGGGTGCTCTTGCTGGACTTTGATCCCCAGGGAAATGCATCTAGTGCGCTGGGCGTGAAGGCGGATCAGGGGATGAGCCTCTACCGGGTATTGATAGGCGAGGATACGGTGACGGGAAAAATTCAGGCCACGCGATTTCCGACGCTGTGGGTGATACCTGCCTCTACTGAGCTGGCGGGAGCAGAGGTGGATCTGGTGAAGGCGGACAACCATATGACGCGGCTGCGGGAAGTGCTGGCGCCACTGAAATTGACCGGGAAGTATGATTTCCT
>JAYVJI010000792.1:0-3109 GCA_043769435.1 Verrucomicrobiota bacterium | reverse complement strand
CGCCGGTAAAGGCCACCTCAGGAATATCTGTGGATTTCCCTGCCAGCGGAAAGTCCTTCCTCAGTGGAAAGTGAGGATAGCCGTCCCACATGAGGATCCGCCGGAGATCAGGGTGGCCGCTGAAGACGATTCCCATCATGTCAAAAACTTCCCGTTCATGCCAGTCGGCAGTGCCCCAAAGATGACTCACCGTGGGCACCTCCTCATTTTCCTCCACTCTGGCCCTCAGCCTCAGGTGGCTCTTCGTGGTTAGGCTGTAGAGTTCATAGACCATCTCGAACCGGGGCTCCGTACCCATGTGATCAATACTGCTGATATCCAGCAACATATCATAGGCCAGTTCATCCCGCAGGTAGCGGAGGGCAGGCTCCAGGGACGCAAGCGCCAGAACGACGGTCACCTCTTCACGGAATTCCACCACGGTGGTGACACCTGATGTGAATTTCTCCTGGAGTGCATTGGCGGATTGGGCGGCAGTCATGAGTAGCTATCAATATGGGTTAGTCACGCAGCGAGGCTAGCAATTCCTTTTTTTGTGCCAAGAAGGAGCGCTCAGTGTCTATCTTCTGCTGCAGCCGCATGAAGCCTTCCAGCAAGGCTTCCGGGCGCGGCGGGCACCCCGAAATATAGACATCGACAGGAATGATGCGGTCGATTCCCTGCAGGACTGCATAGCTGCGGTACATCCCGCCACTGCTGGCGCAGGCCCCCATGGCTATGCACCACTTGGGCTCCGGCATCTGATCCCAGATCCTTTTTACAGCCAGCGCCATTTTGTAGGTCACTGTTCCCGCCACTATCATGACGTCCGCCTGCCGCGGGGAAAAACGCATCACCTCAGCACCAAAGCGCGCGATGTCAAAGCGGCTGGAGGCGGTCGCCATCAACTCGATGGCACAACAGGCCAGTCCCATGGGCATTGGCCACAAGGAATTTTTCCGCATCCAGTTGATGGCCGAATCAAGGCGCGTGAAGACGATGTTACCTTCGATTTTGGAATCGTAGGCGGCTTCGGTAGAAAGGATGTCGGCCATGGTGTTACAGGAAATATACCAGTGAGTGCCGCACTGGTACCCGTGTGGCAAGTGGGATTGTGCTGCCATTCGCAAGCCCGGCAAACTCGCGCCCAGTGCCCGGCGCTAATGCAGTAATTCGAGCGTACCCATCAGCAGCGCCTGTCCACGCAGGAGAACGCGCTGACTGGCAACCCCCACTTTCACGATTCCTCCGCGGGGACTGGCCTGGTAACCAGTGAGTTCATCCATTCCCAGTCGAGCCTGCCACCATGGCCCGAGGGCGCAATGCGCGGAGCCGGTGACCGGATCTTCATTCACTCCGACACCCGGAGCAAAAAAGCGGGATACGAAATCGAATGCCGCGGAACTGCTCCGGGCGGTAACCATCACGCCCCTCACCTTCAATGCCGCGAGTGCAGAAAAGTCAGGCTGCAGCGACCGGAGAACGGCTTCGTCTGAATGATATGGCTCATATGTTAGTGTGTAAGTATGTTTTGCTAGTTTGCCAGCAGGATCAGGCTCTGCTCAGAGGCTTTTGAGAAATGCCAGCAGTGCTGAGCGATCGGCACCAGACATCTTGCGGAAGGCCTCCCGGGCGGCCTCCCCTTCCCCGCCGTGCCAAAGGATCGCTTCCTCCAGGGTGCGGGCGCGGCCATCATGCAGGTAGGCTTCACCACCGCTCACACCTGCGCTCAGGCCGATACTCCAAAGCGGCGCGGTCCTCCATTCACGGCCACTGGCGGTGGCCTCGTCCAGATTATCCGCGAGCCCCTCCCCCATGTCGTGCAGGAGCATGTCTGTGAAGGGCTGGATGCGCTGGCTGCGCAACTCAGCGTATGGATGATGAGGGCTGGTAGTGAAGGCCGGCGTATGACACGCGGTGCAGTTAGCTTCCGCAAAGAGCTGCCCGCCGCGCAGCACTTCAGCACCCGCGACGTCACGGCGGGCGCTGACTCCCAGTGTGGAAATGTAGCGCGTCAGATTATCGAGATCGCTATCATCAAGCTCGGATGGCCCTGCGGCGGCGGCATCGTCAAGTTTGGTAAAGACAGACGTGGTCACGCCCATGTCGCTGTTGAAGGCATGGGCGATTTGGTTTCTCACTGTCGGCTGGCCCGCCTTGTAGCCAAAGCGCCCCAGCCGGAGCCCGCTGCTACCGGGGTCGGTGACGATCTGCGGACGACCGGATATGCCATCCTTGTTAGTGTCCAGCGGATCGGCTGGCGCCAGCACATCCCGTTCACTGATAGCTTCCAGCAGGCCCAGGCCGACCAGCTGCGGCGTGAGGCGCGCGGAGAATGCGGACGGCGTGATGCCTGAGAACGCATAGGCCGGAGCCCGCAGTGTGTATGCGGTGCCGTCGCCGTAGCTACCTGCGGTTTCCACCCAGCCCGTGATGGTCGCGCTGCCTTCGGCTTCGCCGCTCACAGCTTGCGGCTGCAGTGCGCTGCCCAGTGCAGGATGCGGTGTGCCTGCAGCCTCACCGCCTGCTTTCATCACTGTCTGAAACATGGCGGCACCTGCGGCTGGCGGCAGAGCGCGTCCATTGTTAGCATGGCACGCCACGCAACTCCGCCCGACAAATCCCGGGCCGAGCTTTCCCGCTTGTTCTGCGTAGTCTGGATTGCCGGCCTCCGAGTGCCTGCCACTCCCGAAGTCTGTGTGATGCAGGCGCCTCCCCATCATGAACGGCTGCGCGCTCACAGGCGCTATGTTGCCTGCCATTTGCTTGAATCGCTCACTTGGCTCGTTGGAATACTGATATGGTAAAGTCGTCAGTCCCCCGCTCCACGCCGCCTCCGGCAAGGGCACAGAATTCAGAAACTTGCCCTTAGCCTCCCACGGCACTATCCCCTTTCCCACAACGTAGAGCACGGTCGTGCCATAGTAGTTTTTCCGTCCGTTCTTTGGAGCTTTGATAAACTGGCTGATTTCCAGTTCCACTGCATCCCCTTCCCTCAATGCCCGCTTTTCCGGAACGTTTGAGGAAATGGTCGCGGAATAACAGTTAGGCTTTGGTTCCCCTGCCAGCATGTTGAAGTGATACTCTGCGGAACTATTCATGCCGCGGTAGAAGGCCCGGAATTCCGGGG
>JAYVJI010000791.1:0-2698 GCA_043769435.1 Verrucomicrobiota bacterium | reverse complement strand
AGGTCGCCCTCTGGAAGATGCCGCGCGCGGTGGCTGCACATCCGTGGTTTATCGCTACTTTGTTCGATGCCTATTTTGGCTTCATTGCCTTCTGGCTGTGGCTCGCTTGGCGGGAACGCACCTGGGGCGCCCGCCTGGGCTGGCTCGCTGGTATCCTGCTGCTGGGTAACATCGCCATGGCCATCTACATGCTGATACGTCTGGCCCGCCTGCCCAAGGGCGCTGGTGTCCAGCAGCTCCTCCTGAAGGATCCATGACCATGGCACAGTCAGACCATCCCGGCTGGTGGACACGCCGGATAGCACATCCCATTCGCGTGCAGCTGACGCAGGGCATTACTGTGGAAAAAATTGCGCTGACCATTTCCCTAGGACTCACACTGGGCATCTTTCCTATACTTGGAGCCACCTCCTTGCTCAGCGGCCTCGCTGCATGGGCATGGCGGTTGAACCAGCCGATCATTCAGGGCATCACCGTTTTATCATTCCCTCTGCAAGTCATACTGCTGATACCGTTTTACCGGGCAGGTGAATGGCTGTTCGGGGCGAGCCCGGTGCCACTGTCCATCCCGCTGATTATACAGCGCTTCTTTGAAGACACCGGCTTGTTCTTCCGGGACTATGGCATGACCGGTTTACGGGGCATTGCGGTTTGGGTGTTGCTGGCCCCATTGGCAGGCACGGTATTATTTTTTGCGCTCAAGCCTAGCCTCAAAACAATGGCGGACGGTGTCCGGAAGCTGCGGGTATGATCACGCTTTTCCTGATCTGCACCGCTGTGGTGATGCTGGTATTCGCTGCTGTGTGGGCCATCAGTGTCCGCATGAGGAACTATGGGCTGCTGGACGCGGCGTGGTCTTTAAGTTGTGCGGCCCTCGCTCCGGTCTATGCCCTCGCAGGCTCCGCGCCTGCTTCCCGCCGCTGGCTGATCACTGCTGCCGGCGTCGTCTGGAGCCTGCGCTTGGGCACTGCCATCCTTCGCAGAGTCCTCCGGCATCACCCAGTAGAAGACCGCCGCTACCTCACGCTCAGGGAACGGTGGCCGGGCAAAGGATTGTTTTTTCTTTTCTTCCAGATTCAGGCGCTCATCGCCATGGTATTTTCGCTGCCCTTTTTACTGACGGCATTTGATGGCGAGCCCTTGCTGCGCCCATTGGAAATTGCCGGTGTCATTCTGGCAGTCATTGGAATAGCGGGCGAATCATTGGCCGACGCCCAGTTGGCGACATTTATCCGCGATTCCCGTGGAAGCGGCCAGGTCTGCCAAACAGGCCTCTGGCGCTACTCCCGGCATCCCAATTACTTTTTTGAATCGCTGGTATGGTGGGGGTTTTTCCTCGCCGCAGTCTCCTCGCCGTGGGGCTGGATCACTCTAGCCTGTCCGGTGCTCATGCTCTATTTCCTGCTGTGCGTCACAGGTATTCCCCTAACTGAAAAGCACTCACTTAAAAGCAAAGGAGAAGCCTACCGTGCCTATCAACGACGGACCAGCATATTCATTCCCTGGTTCCCGCGCAATCCATCATGAATCCAGACACCTTCATTCAGTCTCCATTGCTTCCGGACGCCCTCATAAGGATCGGAATTCGTCGCCTTCTGGCCGGAACCATTCGTGAGCACACCCAGCCGGGTGCGGTGGAGCAACTTGCTGCCCTCCAGGCATATGTAAATGATTTGAAGCAGCGCGACGTCGCGGAACAAACCCAAGCAGCCAACGAGCAGCACTACGAAGTCCCCGCACGCTTTTTTGAACTCAGTCTCGGAAACCATCTGAAGTATAGCTCCGGCTATTGGAAGTCCGGTGTGACCAGCCTCCATCAGGCGGAGGCCGACATGCTGGCTCTCACCTGTGAGCGGGCAGCCCTGAAGGATGGCGAGCGTATCCTTGAACTTGGCTGCGGCTGGGGTTCACTTTCTCTCTGGATGGCTGAGCACTATCCAAACAGCAGGATCACATCAGTCTCGAACAGCCATAGCCAGAAAGCCCACATAGAGGCCGCAGCCGCGCGCCGGAATCTGACAAATCTTGACATCATCACATGTGATATGAATGTCTTTCAAGCGCCCGGTCAGTTCGACCGGGTAGTTAGTGTGGAGATGTTTGAGCATATGAAGAATTACCAAGAGCTTTTATGCCGCATTTCCCGCTGGCTGGTTCCTAGCGGTACGCTTTTTGTCCACATCTTCACACACCGCGAGTTAGCGTATCACTATGAGGACAAAGGCCCGGATGACTGGATGACTCGTTATTTTTTCAGCGGTGGTCAGATGCCCAGTGATGACCTGCTCCTGTACTTTCAGGATGACCTGCGTCTGGAGGCTCACTGGCGGGTGAATGGGACGCACTACGGCAGGACAGCGAATGCATGGCTGGAGCGCATGGATGAGGCCAAGCCGGAAATCATGACGCTGTTTGCTGAGACCTACGGCCCGGAGCACGCCGCGCTTTGGTTCGCCCGCTGGCGGGTCTTCTACATGGCGTGCGCCGAACTCTGGAACTATAAAGCAGGGAACGAATGGATGGTCTCGCACTATCGTTTTTTAAAGCCCGCTTGATGTCAGGAACTTAATAGCGACAGGGAGCGATCCGGCACTTGCGGACCCTCGGGGAATAGTCCGTGGGTAGCCCCATGCCATCTTTGCTGCCCATTTATGAAATCGAACCCCTGCTCCTCGCTGCATGGAAGGCGCAGGGATCA
>JAYVJI010000790.1:0-6209 GCA_043769435.1 Verrucomicrobiota bacterium | reverse complement strand
TCCGTCTTCCCGCTGCCGGTCACGCCGTGCAGGAGCAGCGGCCTGTGATCCGCAGGGCTGGCCACGGCAGACAGCACAGCCTCCAACGCCGCCCCCTGCTCCTCATTCAGCTCCAACGGTTGCGTGGCGATGAACTCATCACCCTCCAGCGGATCCCGTCCTTGGGCCTCCACTTCAATGCTGAGCCAGTGGTCCGCAGCCAGCTTTTTGACACTGGCCGGATTCCAGCCCGCAGCTGGCAGCGTTTCGATCCCCTCCGCAGCGAGAGCTTCGATCAGTTCCGCCTGCTTTGGACTGCGCTTTCGGAGTTTCGAAAACAATTCCTCATCCGACTCCGGACGCCGCAAGAGCCGGAGAAAACGCTTCGTCTTTTCCTGATGCAGGTCGGTGCGCACAGCCTCCGGCAGCATGGCCCGCATCACGCTCTCCATGCCCGCCATGTAGTAGCCACAGATCCACCGGCCCAGCTCCATCAGCCGTGGCGTGATCAGCGGGCGCTCATCATGGGCTTTGATCAGTTCGCGGAGCCCCGGCCCGGCCTCAGAGCGGGGCTTCAAGGCGATGACCGTGCCGCTCACAGTTTCCTTTCTCAGCGGGGCCTGCACCCGCGACCCCACTGCCAGCTTTCCCTCCAGTCCCGCAGGCACAGCATAGTCAAACTCCAAGTCCGCGCGCCCATCCAGCAGGATAAGTGCGGCGGAGCCTTCAACCTTCGGCAGCAGTTCGTCTTGTTTCAATCCGCATACCCTAGACACATCCCGCCCCGCAGACAATTCATAATCCGGGGCTTGTCATCAGCCACATGAGCAGCCCTGAAGTCCAAATAGACACGGAAACACCCGCCCGGCCCGCCCGGCACTTAGCGGGCCACCCGTCAAAATACCCAGATCACACCGGCGCGCAGGGTGAAGTCCGGGGCATTTTTATCCAGGCCAAGCCCCACTCCTGCTTTGAGCAGAATGGATTCAGATGGCGCATAGTAAAGCCCGCCCAGGATCATGTGCCCGCCCTCACTGAAGCTGCCGACTGCCTCTAGGCTCCCGGCTAGGGCGCCTTCAAACTGATGCCTCCAGCCAACCCCATAACCGAATACCGTGGATCCGTCTGCTGGCGTGATGTGGATGATATTCAGCAACACCCGGTCATCTTTCCCAAACTCCCGTTCCGCTATGAAGCGTGTGAAAACAGCATCATCACCCCGCTGGTGAACTCCCCGGCGGCGGCCCGCAACGTCACTGTCATCAGAGATAGTCTGCACTGTCCGGGAATTGACGATAGTTTCCTTCACCGTCCTCGTCACCGGCTGGCAATAATCGTAGATCCCGTCATCTCTTGACTTACCTCCTGTCTCTAGGCACTCCAAAGTCGTGATCCGGCGGGTTCGTTCAGAGGTAAATGTCTCCGTCCTCGAACTCGTGGTGCGATGGACATTGTTATCGTCCTCCCCATCCGCCGAGATCTCCACACCAGCAAGGAAAAGCAGATGAAACGGGGCATCCGGCTCCGTGAGATTGAATTGCAGATAAGGCGAAGTCGAGGAAAATTCCCAACCCCGCCCGTCATCCGCGCCCCTCAGGCCAGCCCCCACCGTGAACCACTTCGTCAGACTGTAGCGCAGATCGCTTTCCACACTGAACAAGTCCACCCCGCCATCCCTCGTCCATTCAGCATGCGTCATCACCGTACCCGTCCACGGCGCCGGAGCCGTATCATCATGCAGCAGAAAAAAATCCCGCCCCGGACCAGCGAGGAGCGCAGCAGGAAACGAAAGAAGGGCTAATGTAAAAGCTAGTGCGGTTTTCATAATTTCCAGTAATATCGCACATTTATATGAATTCAGCAACTTTTAAAATCCAACAACTCGCTCGTCTCCTGAGCTAACGGAAATAATTCAATGGTCAATGGTCAGGCTCAAAGCGATAACCAATTTTCTGCACTGTTAGGATAAATTTCGGACGGTGCCCGTTTTCCTCTATTTTCTGACGGAGCAGTGTGACTGCCCGGTCCACGCTGCGATCAGTGACGAAGGCCTCCAGTCCCCAGACGGCATTGAGGATTTGCTCGCGGGTGAGGGCGCGGCCGGGATTCCGCAGGAAAAACTCCAGCAGGCCGAATTCCTTGGGCGTCAATTCCACTGGCTTGCCGTGCCGGCTCAATTCCCGGGACTGTAGGTTCACCTGGCAACTTCCCAGGAAGAGGAGGGCTGGCAGGTGCCGACGGCGGCGGCGCAGGAAGGCGCTGACTCTGGCCATCAGTTCCTGGATGCTGAAGGGCTTGGTCACATAGTCATCCGCGCCGAGGTTCAGACCCCGGATAACATTTTCCTCCTGGCCGAGGGCGGTGAGCATTATGACAGGAATATCGCTCTCTCCTTTGCGCAGCTCGCGGCAGATTTCATAGCCGTCCATTCCCGGCAGCATGAGGTCCAAGAGCAGCAAGTCAGGCTGCCATGACCGCGCCAGATCCAGCCCCAGCCTTCCTTCCACAGCGGTCCTCACCTCGTAGCCGGCACGGCTGAAGTTGTCCTTCAGTCCATACATGATGGCTGGATCGTCTTCGATGATAAGCAGTTTTCCGGCATTCATAGTTGTTCTTCTTTTTGGGCAGGAAGAGTTATAGTGAAGCGGCTGCCGGCCCCCGGGCTGGTGGTGTTGCCGAGCGTTCCGCCGTGGGCTGCGACGATGGAGCGCACGATGTTCAGGCCCAGGCCAAATCCCTTCTGGCCTGAGGCTGCAGCGTTGCGGTCCCGATAGAATTTCTCCCCCAGCCGCCGCCGGGTTTCCTCGCTCATGCCGATCCCATTGTCCGTAACAGCGAAGACCACGCTGCTGCCATCGGTGGTGATGCTGAGCAGGATTTCCTTGGCGTCCCGGGTATACTTCAGAGCATTGTCCACGAGATTGACCAGGGCAGTGACCAGAGAACCCGGATCCGCCTTCACCAGCGGGAGATCGGGATCGCCCGAAATCTCAAACTGGCAGCCAGGGAGGCCCACGCGGCTGGCTACTGCTTCCCCCACCGCTGCGGCGACGTCGTCAGGATGGACAATGTGAAAATCGAAAATCATGCGACCGCTTTCGATGCGGGAAAATGTCAGGAAATTCTCCACCAGCCGGCTGAGGCGTTCATTTTCGCGACGGATAAAATCAAGATATGTGCGGGCGCGCTCCGGTTCCTCAAGGCCCCCGGCATCCAGTGAATCAACGAACATGCGGATGGAGGTAAGAGGGGTTTTTAGTTCATGCGAGACGAGCGACAGAAAATCCTGACGGATTCTGGTTTCGCGGGCTCGGAGCGCGAACCTGCGGATGGCCCACGCCGCCAAGGCACCAATGAGCAGGCTTCCGGTGATGGCAGAGCCCACGTAGATCCGCTTCATGCCGCGGATCCGCCCGGCTATGGCTGCGGAGGCATCTGGACCGTAGGCCCGGATGTCCCAGCCCGGCAGGACAGAGCCCACGGCTATGCTGGCGAGGGCCGGGCCGCCGGAGGACTGACCGTGAGGGAGGATCATGGCCGTGAGCCCCTCAGCACTGAGCAGCTGGCCGGCAGTATCTGTCAGGGAATCCAGCAGGGCATCCCGGTGCAGGTAGAGCACCGCGTGAACGGACTTGAGCCTGACAGCGAAGTGATCAGGAGCAGGCGGCCCGGCCACCAGGGTTTCACTTTCCTGCGGCAGGGCGCAGGTATTGGCCATTTTGAGGGAAAATGCTTCGGCTGCTGCATCCGGCAAGACCGGCTGCACGCCCAGCTGCACCAGCTCCGCAGCGAGGAAGTGGCGCTGCGCCGAGGGCAGCGGAGCGGCATAATCCTCTACGCGGGATTTGAGTGCGGCCAGCAACTCAGCACGGCGCGGATGCGAGGGAGGCATCTCATGTAAGGCTCCCAGCAGGGCCTGCGGCCAGCGACCGCGCCCACTGCCGGAGGCGATCCCGCGCAGCCGCTGGTGGCCCAGCGCCTGCACCGCCTGGAGATGCTTTTCCACGGTGGGAGGCTGCCCGGAGGTGATGGATTCCGCTACCTGATTCTCCAGCAGAGTGGCCGCCTCCACGTCCGGCCCCGCCACATCCGCTTCCGGAGCGGGCACGGTGAGGACGGGAAACTGCACCCGGCCCTGAGGATCAAGGATAAGACATCCGGCCACAGCCTCCTGCTGGATGATGTTCCGGAACTTTTGATAAAACGATTCCTCACCGCCGGCCACTGCGGCTGCGAGCTTCAGGCGGTCATGGAGTAGCTGACTGAGCGTGGCTCTGACTTTCTCGACAGCACTCTGCCTGGAAGCTGTTAGGGCCATGTGCATCCGTTCCCCCTCAGCATTCATGACCCGATTCATGAAGTAGAGCAGCCCAGCCGTGGGGATGGCCACCGCTAGGCAAACCACTGCCATCGTGAATGCCAGTTCCCAGCGCCGGGCCGCAGGTGGCCATGATGAGAGCCGCGGAAGTGTCATGGGGTCACGTACATTTCGGTGCGCAGCAAATCAGCGGCCCGGGTGCTTTCACCGGAGGCCAAGGCACTTTCTGCCTGCTTCAGGTTGTGGATAGAACGGTCCAGCCGCTTCCGGCAGGGCGCGTCCCGGCTGGCGTCGCGCATAGCGGTGAGGCGCTTGATCGCCTCGCTCGTTTGCTCCAACGCAGCGCTCGATTCCCCTCCTGACAATAGATCGAAAAGAGCTGCCTCGACAAACAGAATGGCCCCCAGCATTCCTAGACGCAGCGGCGGCGGGATATCATCCGCGTCCACTATGACGAGACCTGCTCCGGCTATGCCGCTCATGAAGTAGAGGCGGCGGCTCAGGCGCCACGTGCGCAGGGCTTCACTGAAGTGCCCTGCCGCAGCCTGCTGCTCCACGGCGATGCTGGCTGCTGCCTCCCCCCGAAGCGCCTGGATGAGCGCCAGATCCTGGGGCCCACCGATCAGCGGCTGTCCCGCCGCGCGGAGGCGCTTCACCGCCGCCGCCACCGCCGCGGCATCCCGCTTCCCCAGAGACTCTGAGAGGGCATCGCGGGCTGCGCAAAACTCTCTGCTCAAGTCATGGGGATCCAGTTCCTGCTCTTGGATTTCTTTCAGTGTCTCCCGCTGCTGGTCCAGAACCAATGATGGTTCCGCTCCGCTTTTGAGTGCAGCCAGCGCTGTCTTTACACTTCGCGCGGATTTTTCGTAAGTTGTCAGCACGTTCATCCGCGCTTTCAGGTGGTCCGGAGTCTCTCCATCACTGGAGATACTCAGCTCGAAAAGCATGAAGCTGCTGACATCATCTAGGTCCTGAAAGGCCTCCACGGACGCAGTCCTGTCGCCCATAACCAGAGCCGCCTGTGCTATGTGCCCCAGTTCTGTATAAAGAGCGAGGTCCGCACCATTGGGCGTCTCTAGCACTGTGGTGTTCCCTCTGGCCAGCTCTACGGCCAGGGCCGCTGCCGCCGGCGTAAACGGCTGTGCGGCTGGAAATTCCCTAACAAGTGTATTGAGAAGCAGGATGGCTACTTCATCCCGGCCCTGCTTCCGGCAGGCCTCCGCCAGCAACCAGTATGCCTCCGCCGCGACCCTGGCAGGCACTTCCTGCATCTGCACTGCCCGGATGAACAATGCTTTTGCCCGCGACGGCTCCAGCAGGGTATCCATGTGAAAGACGCCCCGCTCTAGGAGGAGGGAGGCACTCTCCTCCCCGGCTGCCCGGAGAGGAGAGATCAGACACAGAAGTATGGAGATGCAGCGGAACATGGTGCCTTGGTTAGCGCGGGGCGTGATGATCGCCACACTTCATTCCGCGTCAAAGGGCAACGGCATCGTCCCCAGCGCCGCTGCTGCAGCAGCCACAAGGGCCGGCTCTGGCGCTGTGGACAGCAGCTTGGCAAGGCTGCGGCGGCATTCCGGATTCTTCAGTCCGCGGATGGCGAGGAGGACCTGGTTTTTCTGGAATGGAGCGTCATTCCGCTCACGGTAGAGCGTCACGAGAGTATCCAGCAGCCCCGGTGAAGCGGCCCGGGAAAGGTGGGCCACGGCGGCCTCCACGATCTGTGGGTGGCGAGTCGCCGCCAAGGCACTGGCCAGCGTGTCAAAGCCCTCGTCAGTGTGGAGATTTCCAAGGCCTTCCAGAATGATCGCCCGGTCATCAGCACCCGTCTGCAGCGCGGCCAGCCGCAGCAGGTTGGCGACGGCTTCATAGGAACCCAGCGCGGCCAGTGCGTCCGCAGCCCGGCCCTTCA
>JAYVJI010000789.1:0-2020 GCA_043769435.1 Verrucomicrobiota bacterium | reverse complement strand
CGAGGGAATGACGAGATGAGTTACCCCCCGCCGACGGAGCAGCACGGCGGCCTCATCCCGTGAGGTGGATATGGCTAGGCGAATGGCAAACGAAAGTCCTTCCTGATTTTCCCAAGACAATGTGCCGACCCCCCGGAGTGCGCCATAGTAGTTCAAGGCGCTGGTGAGACTGGGCGGGGCCAGAATCAGCGGTTCAGGGCCGCCACCGCTGCGCTTGGCCAGCCAGTGGGAAAGGTCGCGTTCCAACAGGCCTTCCGCTTCCGTCACGGTCAATGAATTGTCCGTGACGGATCTGCGGGAGGGAACGAGCTGGAAAATTCCTGGGAGCAGAACCAAGAGCACACTCGCGGCCCAAATCCAACGGCGCCACGGCAGGGTCCCCTCTCGACCGATTGCACCCGTCACCAGGATTAGCAGCGGCACAAGGGCGGCATCCAGCAGTCCCCACCACTTGATCTGAAAGGACGCCAGCACGATAGCTGCAACCACCGGTCCGAGCATGACCGTGAGCATCCTGCGCGAGGGGGCTGCCGTCCGGCGGTCCACCGCGAACCAGAGGGCAGGCGCGAGCAACAGCAATGGCAGCAACGTGGTCCACAGCACCGGAGTGATTCCGTCCGCATGAATCCATCCGGCAAGATTCGGGGCCATGATTCCGTCGGGCCGGTTGGTCAGCCGGTAATAGAATGCATCCATTGCGGTAAAGCCCGGATTGCCGGTCTTAAACATAACGAACGGCACGGCCAGGAAGGCGGCCAAGGCCAGAAGCTTTATGGCCACATCCGATGCTTGCCAAGAACTGCGGCCGCGTTGCATCCAGTCCACGGTACGGGCGAGCAATTCACCTCCGCCAATCCAACCCAGACCGTAGAGCGGATGGACCGCCCGGATTTCCCATGCGCCGAGATGAGCAGGATAAAATTCAATCAAACTGGCGGCCAGCACCGTGATCGCGCCACAGAGGGACCAAACCCGCCACGGCGGAGCCGGCAAAGACCGCTCATTATCATTGAGCGCGGACCGACCGACCCAGGCGGCCAGCAGTGCCCCGAGGATGAGCCCCAGAATAAGCGGCACCTGGCTGGCTGGATTGGTCCAAATTCCGAATCCGCCAAAAATGCCCGCGAGGGAAAACCAAAACGACGCACTGGGCCGAGCCACGCCCGACTGGGCCGAGGCCCGCGCGCCGTCACTGGCCCGATCCAGCGCCCGGAAACCCGCCAGCAACGGCAGTAAACCGCCCAAAGCGCAGAGTGCCACCAACGAGAAGTCATCAGGCACTCCGGGGAGGAATCTCGCGGCAAAAGGAAAAAGAAACGTTCCGCTCAGCGCGACGAGCGAAGCGGCCCAAGCCCCGGAATACCGGGCCGCAAACACGGTGAGGCCGCCCAGCATCAGCAGGTGCAGCAAAGGATCCGCATGGAGCGCGCCGCGCTCCACCGACAACCCGAGCGGCCGACCCGTCAGGTGATGATCGCTCCATGCCACCAGGCCCAACCACCACTTATAGAGTGACGCCGTGTGCGTGGCGCGGCCAAACGGCGCGTTCTCGTCCTTAATCTGGCGCACCCGCCATTCGCCGTGCGCGAGCATGTGCTGGGTCTGCCCAATCCATTCAAAACTGCGATTGGCCTGATCCGGCAAAACCCGCTCGCGGATGCCACCCGCGTAGCCCGACGGGGAGGTGGCACTCGGGATGGATTCTCCGCGACAAAGCGCCGCGATGTGTTCAATCCGCTGGATCCGCCGCGCATTGACCCAAACCGTAAAACCCAGGGCCAGCAGCGGGATGACAAGCCAGACACGAGCGAATAAAAGAGATGACTGACGCATTCAGATCTTATGAGGGTGGGCCGCCGGCACTCACTGATGACAGGATGAAATACCGATAAAGCAAAGCTTGGAATAGTTTCGCCGCGCCTTTTCTTGACTCTCGTTAGGACGTACATCCTTTGGACAAAAATGTGGACCGCCCCAACCCTCCTGTAATGCGCGCCCCCTGCCGATCGATCGCTAACAG
>JAYVJI010000788.1:0-3830 GCA_043769435.1 Verrucomicrobiota bacterium | reverse complement strand
ACAAGGACTTGTCGCTTCGCAGGTAGAGCGCGTTACCGGAAATGGCTGGCGTGCTCAGTATCGTATCATTCAGCGCCAGCCGGGAAATGACCGTGCCCTCCGCACTGGTGGCATCTACCGTTTGCAGGAGACCGCGCTCGCTGACTGCGTAGATAGTAGCCCCGGCGGCTACAGGACTGGCACTGAATGGTCCCTCCATGCGCAGTTTCCATGAACGCTCACCGGTCTTGAGCGTGGCGCGTCCTAACACTCCGGCATTGTTCAGCGCGAAAATGGAGTCACCCAAAATCAAGGGGCTTGCCGTGCCAGCATTCAGCTGCGGGGACTTCCAGAGCTGCACCGGCGGGGTCGTTCCGTTGACTGTATACACCGCGATCCCTCCCCCGGGAGTGGCGAGGTAACCTGGCGCCACCGCCATGGATGGGGTTTGCGTTCCCCCTTCTGTCAGCACCCAGCGCTCCTTTCCGCTGGCGGGATCCAGCCCCGCGACCCCCTCCGCCCCCACTATGGCGACCGTGTCCGGCTGGCCTGGACTCCTGATGAGCGAAGGCGATGTCCAGTTGGCATTCTTCACGCCGGGCCGCCTCCATAGATTCACCCCGGTAGCGAGGTCGATGCCGGCGGTGAAGCTGTCACTGTCATTCTCATTCTGGACGATAACCGTAGCGCCCGAGATCAACACAGACGATGACATCCCCAGGCTGTTGCTGGCGTTAGGATAGTCCACCATCAGGCCCCGCAGCCATTGGAGACGGCCTTCCGTGTCGGTGCAGATGAGGTCATTGGATGAGAACAACGAGACTATCAATTTGCCATCACTTGCCGCCGTGGGCGCCGCATTACAGGTCTTCTCATGGCAAAGCGTGCGACCAGTGGCCGCAAACTCCCGGTCCCACAGTTGCCTGCCATCCACGGTGCTGAAGCACAGTAAGTGCAGTGCCTCCTGCTTCGGGCCACTGGCAGCGGTCAGGAATAACCTGTCGCCTATGATCAGCGGTGAAGCCAGGCCGCGGCCCGGCAGTGCCACCTTCCATGCGATGGAACGCTCACTGAGTGTGACCGGTGGCGATGCACCGGCAGGGGCCACGCCGGAGGCATCCGGCCCGCGGAACTGGAGCCAGTCCGCACGCAGGACCGGGGTGATAAGCAGCAATACGCTAAGAGAACGGATCATAAAATTCAGAGAGTTGGAAAAATCACTTAGCAGCGTTCTCCGCCTTCAATGCGGCGGCGGGAGTCGGCGGACGAGCGGGGTCGAGGATGGCAGTGCCGGTGCTGTCGCAAATGCGGAGCTGAAAGTTCCACTCTACAGTCCAAGTTTCAGTTTGCTCGTTCTGACAGCACTTCACCAGAAAAATGTTAGGCCCTTTTTTCAAGCTGACCGGCATCGTGTATTGATCGATCATCATGCCCCGGTGGTATTCATCCCGGGCAAAGAGCAGCCGGCCATTGAGCCAGACTTTCCATGCGTTCTTGGAGCCCAGCCGGACCTCTGCGGTGCGCTCCTCGGGGCTGTTCCAGACAGTCGTCGCGTAGGCTGTCGCATTCTTCAGCATGCCCAGGGGTTTGTTGATGTCGATGATACCGAATTGACTGGCACTGGTGTATGGCAGCCACTTTATCTGATTTTTTTCACCCGCCTTCAGTTCCATCCCATCATATACCGCAGCGGTATCGATCGAGGTCTCCGGCGGAAAGGCGGTCTCATGGCCCTTGCGCCCGCGGTTGTCGAACGGGCCGGTGATGTGCCAGTCCATGAGAAATCCGAAGTGGCGCGGCAGATCCACAGACTCACCCTTCTCACGCAACGCATCTGCGGCCGCCGTGATCTGATCTTCGTCACGGGCGGCCTCCAGCGCCTGGCGCAGCGCGGTGACATCCCCGCCTTTTTTACCAATGTCGATCAATCGCTGGACCGGCTCGCGGCGCAGTGGCGCGGCAGGGTCCAGCAAGAGCCCGGGAGCCAGCTGATCCCAGGCCGCTTTGTCGTAGCGCTCTAGGAGTTGCCAAGCTAGGACCCGCGGGGCAGGTTTGTTAGCCGTGTCCCTGGCGAACGCGGTGATCTCCGCGAGCGGAAGCTTGGGCGCTGCAGCGGCTTGTCCCTGGGAGAGCACGGATACCGCTCCCCGCAGCCAATTAGCGGAAAGTTCCCCGGCGCGGTTCATGGCATGGAGCAGCGGAGGGATGCCCTCCGGGCCGGTTCCATTTGTTAGGCGGTTCCACGCTGCCGTCGCCGGCGCGTGATTCCGGCCCTCAGGACCGACAGCTAGGATGGCATTGATGTCCTCTTCCGGCGTGGCCCGGACAGTGAACGCACTGGCGATAAGCAGAATAGTCAGGATCTTCATGGTATGGTTGAGGTATAGATCAATGTTCAGGATTTGCCCAGCAGCCCGGAGGTTGTTTTCAGGATTGCAGACAGTGCCTCTACCAGCGCTCCGCCGGAAATGAGGCCGCTCGCTATGGCAATGGCGTATTCCTTAAAGCCCAGCGGACGATACTTGCTCCACACCCATGCGACGAGGCCGCCGATGAAAAAGGACAGCGCATTGGCAAAGGGCATCACCAGCCCCAGCCCCAGGCCCATGGTGGATGGCAGATAGTTCCTGGTTCTGGGCACCAGCTTCTCCAGCAAGGGAAGCAGAATGCCGAGCAGGGCTCCGATGCAGGCGGAATAGATAGCGCTCTGCGGCAATTTTCCGATCCCGTCCGCCAGCAGGTCTGCGGTGGCTTTCCACATGGTCGCAGCTGGAGCCCCGGCTTTTTCTAGCGCCTCCTTGGTAGGATAGAGCAGATACCAGAATGGCACCACTACAGCGGTGCCGAAAAAGACCCCGCTGAATTGAGCGATGAACTGCTTCCGGGGATTGGCCCCCAGCAGATAGCCGCTCTTCAAATCCGTGAGCAGGTCCGCTGCGCTGCTGCCGGCCGCAGAGGTCAGCCCCGCGCTGGTTAGGTTGATCACACTGTTACCATGCGCCCCGGGCAGCACGGAATACAGTAGTTGCGTCACCTTACCCATCGCTCCGATGGGAGTAGTATCCGTCTCACCGGTAGCGCGGCAACAGACCAGCGCGACGACAAACGACATCCCAACAGCGACCAGCCCCAACCACCAAGAGATACCGAAAAAGACGGACTGCACTACGATCAATGCGATCGTGATGGGAATGAGCCCCATCTTCATCCACGAGCCCGGCACTTCCACTGCGGCCATTTCCGCATCCGGAGTATCTGTGCCTTTACGCTTCAGTCCGCCAAAGGCGCGGGCGATGGATTTCCACTGCATGGCCACACTCGTTAGACTGGCAAATACAAGGATGGCCGTGCCGGTCCACATGCCCCATTTACGCGGCATCGCCAGCACCGTGAACGGATCCAAATGGGTCATTTTCTTCAGCACATTCAGGCTGTCATACCCGGCAGGTAATGTGGCCGCAGTCGTCTTGCTCAGGTCGCTCTCCAGGAGCCAAGGGGTCAATATAAAGTAGAGCACCGCAGCCGAGAGCAGCATGGAGATGCCTACGCGCATTCCGGTGACGATGCCTGCCGCCAGCATGACGACACTATATTCCAGCGCGAATCCTTCCATTACCACCGTGATCCCTATCACCGCCGGGATGGCCCATTGTGATGGAAACTCAAATGACGAAGGCACATGGTTAGTCATGAACTCTGCCGCCTGCTTCAAACCCGCAAGTTCCAGAAAGGTTCCCGCATTGAGGAGGAAACCGATGCCCGCCCCCACCGCCAGTGCGATAAGCAGGACCTTCGCCTTGCGGATGGCATCGCCTCCCTGGGCATAGAGGCTGCGCGTAGTCGTCGCCGCG
>JAYVJI010000787.1:0-4843 GCA_043769435.1 Verrucomicrobiota bacterium | reverse complement strand
CAACAGGATTTCCGCAAAGCCCTTGAGGAAAATTGGCAACGCTGGCAGCCGCAGCAGCACACACGGATGTTTTCCCGGATTGGGCTCGCCATGCAGAATGACGGAAACCTGGGCCTGCAATTGTTGGATTTTGCGACGGGGAAACTCGCGCCTCCTTCCGATTGGCCAGCCGATTGGGCGGCGCTCAACGCGAATCTGGAGGGCAAGCTCCAGCGGGGATCCGCGCCATTCCATGATCCGCGTGGATTGCTGCTGGAGTTTCCGCTGCGCAGCCGAGCCGGACCGCCGGCGCGGGGAGGCATCAGCCGTTGGCTCGTATTGGAGATCGATGTCGATGAAGCCCGCTCCGTCTGGCTGCCGGGATTGATCAAAGCCCACTTCAACCCCGGCGCGGCGAGGCTTTACGACGTGCAGGTCGATGGCCTGATCGAAGTGAAAAACGATGCCGCGCCTAGTCATCAGAAAGAATGGGACTACGAAAAGGCCTTCAATTTTCAGGGAAGAACCAGCGGCAACTCCATTGCCATGGCCGATCCTGCGTGGCGTCTGCGTGTCAGGTCCATCCCCGGAGCGCTGGATGCGGTGGTTTCCGCCACGCGGAGAAAGAACATGATCGTGGCGGGTGCCCTCGCCGCGCTGCTGCTGGCGGCGGGCGTGGCCGTGGCCATCCAAGCCCAGAAAGCCCGCCAACTGGCCCAGGCACAAATGGACTTCGTGGCCACCGTCTCGCACGAACTCCGCACCCCGCTCACCGTGATCCGTGGAGCCGCCCACAATCTGGAGCGCGGCCTCGTGCAGCCTGAGCAGGCGAAAACTTATGCCAGCATGATCGGTCAGCACGCCCACCAATTGACGGACCTCGTGGAGCAGGTGCTGGACTTCGCCAAGGCCGGACGCACCGGGCTCAACCTCAAGCTGGAGCCTCTGGTCACGTCCGATTTTCTTCACGAAATCCTCGCCATGGCCCGGCATGATCCGCTGCTGGCTCACTGCACGATCGAGAGCGACATCCCGAATGATCTACCCGCCATCACCGCCGATCCCGCCGCGCTCCAGCGGGCCATCGGCAATCTCCTGACCAATGCCGCCAAGCATTCCGGCCAGCCATGGATGAAGCTGACGGCCCGTGGCCTCACCAGCCAAGCCGACCGCCCCCATGTGGAAATCTCCGTGCTGGATCGCGGCCCCGGCATTCCCTCTTCCGAGCAAAAATCCATCTTCCATCCCTTCACGCGGGGCGAAGCCGCCCGCCTCGCCCAGACCCGCGGCAGCGGCATTGGTCTCAGCGTGGTGCAAGAAATTGTCGCGGCTCATCGCGGAGAAATCCGTCTGCACAGTGCCGCCGGCGAAGGCAGCACTTTTACCCTCATCCTCCCGGCCTTGAACGAATGACTGCGCCCGCCCGCCTCCTCATCATCGAAGACGAACGCGACCTCGCGCTCGTCCTCGCCGACCTGCTCCGGGCCGAGGGATACGACGTGCAGACAGCGAGCGATGGCCATGCGGGGTTAGCCTTGGCGATGAACGAAACCTTCGATCTCATCCTGCTCGATCTCATGCTGCCCGGCCTCAGCGGCATGGAAATCTGCCAGCGGCTCCGCTCCCATCATTTCCGTGGCGGCATCCTCATGCTGACCGCCAAAGGCCGGACCGCCGACCATGTGCAGGGCCTGCAAACCGGAGCCGATGACTACGTGATCAAGCCCTACCATCCCGACGAACTGACCGCCCGCATCGCCGCCCTGCTCCGCCGGATGCACGGCCACCGCGCCGATAGCCCTGCGCAAGTCAGCTTCGGCAGCATCACCGCTGACTTTGGCAAAAACCACTTCACCCGCGAGGGCCAACCGCTCGATCTCAGCGCCAAAGAAGCCGCCCTCCTGCGCCACCTGATCCTGCACACCGGCACCATCATCAGCCGCGAAACCCTACTCCAACAACTCTGGCCCAGCCAACCCCACATCACCCCCCGCACCGTGGACACCCACATCGCATGGCTCCGCCGGAAAATCGAACTCAATCCCGAAACTCCCCAACACATCCACACCGTGCGCGGCGAAGGGTATCGGTTTGAGAGCTAATCTAAGCACAGTTTTTCGCATCAAATGGACCTTCTGAACTGCCAGCGCACCGTCTTCGCCTTCCACGGCTTTGATCGTCGTGTGCGCGACGCAGTCTTGTTGGGAAAGCAGAAGCTACTCGCAGCCTCAACACCTATGATTGGCTCGACTGGCTCCCACATCCAGATTGTAGTCCGGAATCCGAAGGCTATCGTCGGCTACTTTTATCCCGAAGGCATCTAACCCACCAGCTATCACGAAGTCGTCATCCTCATCTACTAAAAAGTCCGAACTATCGGCCGGGCGCCGGGGCTATCCGTATGTCTCCATTGATGAATTGGAACGTCGCTCCGCCTCCCGTCGTGCCCGTGAGCGGGCTGCCCGCCGCACCAGATCCCCCGAGGAAGTGCGCGATTCCCTCATCGCCCGCGGCATTCGGACCAAGACCGGGAAATTTCCCCGCTACCCGATGAACCATGTGCCACTTGGGCCGTGCGAATGAATTTTAGCTGAGGGCTTTAGCGGGTTACTTTGTCCTGTTTCCTGTTAAAGTGATCGGTCTTGCGTTGATTCCGCGTCTTGAGAGAAACCCGTCGAAAACGTCAACTTTACCGGTTGGAGAAATGCTACTCGCCGCTCTCCCCGTTCGAGCATGTTTCAGCGCCAACGGCGCGGCCAATCTTAGCCCAAGGCAACGCCTTGGGTCAGGTCCCACCGTATTATGAGCCCTGATAGGGCGACCTAACTCTACTTTGTTATTCCGCCGTTGGAGTTCGGCCTTTAGGCCGCTGCGCTAGAGATGCGAGACGGGCTGAAGCCCGAACTCCAACCCACCCTGACAATGTAGAGCTCTACTTTGTTATTCCGCCGTTGGAGTTCGGCCTTTAGGCCGCTGGGCTAGAGATGCGAGACGGGCTGAAGCCCGAACTCCAACCCGCTCTAACAAAGTAGAGTTAAGAAAACAGGAGCGGCCGTCACGCCGCCGTCACGCCCGCAGGCGGGGAGCAGGGCGGTGCTGATAAGGGTGAGGAGAGTGCGGCGGTTCATTATTGTTGGCAGGAGTTGAGCTAGCGTGGACGAAAAATGACATTTACTTGAGCGCGGGACGGAACAGCGGTGCCCATCTTTTGTGCTGGGCGAAATCTCCAGCGTCGCACGCCATTGAGTGCGGAGGTATCCAGAGCCGGCTGGCCGGAACTCGCCGCGATGCTGGTCGCGGTGACGCGGCCCGCTGCGTCGATGGTGACCTCCACCGTGACCGTGCCGCCGATGCGGCGGTCGCGCAGAGCCGAGGGATAGGTGGGCTGGGGGCGGCTGGTGCAGACTGGTCCTGACGTGGCCCCAGCCTTTGGTTTTCCCGGAAGGGTGGCTGAACTCTTTTGCGATCCCCCGCTCCTGCTGGAGGAGGTTGGTATCGACGGGACGGTGGGCGCGGTTGGGCGGCGGATGTCCGCTGGTGTTGGTCTTGGCTTCCTTTCCACTTGTGGTGGTGGCGTCCGTTTTGGTTCTGGCTTTGGGTCTGGTTTTGCTTTTGGCTTTTGTGGCAGCGGTGCTGGTTTTGGCTCGACGATGGGAGTCGGCTTAAGCTGGGGCTTGGGCGGTGCAGGTTCGGGTGGTGGTGCAGGCTCGGGTTCCGGCGGCGGTTCTGGTGGCGTGATGGCTTCAGGTAGGGTCGGCGCGTTAGCAGGTGGCGGTTCTGGCGGCGCGGTGAGTTCCACCTCCATTTCTGGCGGCGCTTCGACCTGCGCTACTGCCTCTGGACGGGCCATCAAGGCACCAAGCCAGAGCCCGGATGCTGCATGGAGCAAGACGGCGCAGGCGAAGGCGATGAGCAGGCGCTGGGTCATGGGTTAGCCGGAGCAGCGACTGGCTTGGTCTGGAAGGTGACCCGCTTCAGGCCGGCGGTGCGGGCCGCGTCGAGGATATCGATAGCGTCGCCGAGCCGGGCGTCGGCATCGCCATTAATGACGAGCCGGGCATCGGGTTTCTGCACGGCTAGGGTGGAGAGGCGCGGGTGCATGGTGGTGAGCGTCAACGCGTCCTTATTCCAAAAGAGCGTGCCATCAGCAGCGACGGTGATGGTGATGGTGACGTCCGTCTCCTGAGGATCTTCCTTTACCGCTGTGGCAGCAGAGGGGAGCTGCACCGGCAGGCCCTGCTGTTTGACCATGGAGAGAGAGACCATCACAAACGTGGCGAGCAGAAAAAAGATAATGTCGATGAGCGGGATGATTTCGATCCTAGCTTTCTTTTTCGCGATGGGTGAGGCGAGCTGCATGTCAGGCAGCAGATGGGGATTTGCGTTTACCGTTGGCTATTTCCAAGGCGGTGCAGGCATCCTGAAGTTTATGGCGAAAGTGCTCAAGCCTAGCCGTTAGGAAATTAAACGGAAACAAAGTGAACAAGGCGATACCGAGACCGAAACAGGTGGCGATGAGCGCCTCTGCGATGCCGCCGGTGATGGCCGTGGGGGCGCCGAGTTCGCTGCCACCGACGAGAGAAAAGGCGCGGATCATCCCGGTCACTGTGCCGAGCAGCCCCAGCAGTGGCGCGGCGGTGATGCAGGTATCGAGCCATGTCAGGCCGCGAGCCTGACGCTGGAGTTCCCGCTCCGCACTGCGCGCCAGTGTGCTCACCAGCGCGGCCCCGTCTTCTGCGAGCCCCTCGCGCAGCACTCTAGCGATGGCATCCGGCGAGTTCGTCAGCGCTTGTTGGGCCTCTGTCCAACGGTCGTGTCCGGCATGATGCAATGCGGTGCTGACCGTGTCCCGGTTGTGGTGTCG
>JAYVJI010000786.1:0-6975 GCA_043769435.1 Verrucomicrobiota bacterium | reverse complement strand
GCCGCGCTGCGGAATCAGGAGTTCCCTTGGCAAGGACGCGGAGGAGGCGACACCCAGGCGCATCCGCCGCCATTCCTCCTGCCGCTGCAGCTCCACTATTTGCTCACGTCCTTCGCCGACAATGAAGTGGAATCGCACGAAGCCCTCGGCCATGCTATGCGCGTGCTGCACGATCACGCACAGCTCACGCCTGCGGAAATCGAGAACGCGGTGACGAATGCGCAGGTGCCGCTGCCGGATTCCAACATCCATCTCCAGCCGGAGAAGGTGAAGGTCTCGCTCATCGCCATGAACACGGACGAGATGACGAAGATCTGGACCGCCTTTCAAAGCGCCTACCGTCTCTCCATCGCCTATGAAGTCTCGGTCGTGCTCATAGATTCCACGCGTCCGTCGTTCTCGCCGCTGCCCGTGCTGCGCCGTGGCGCGGAGGACCGGGGTGCCAATGTCCAAGCGGGGAATACAGTGCCGGTGCTCACTGGACTCTTTCGCGGCAACACCAGCACGCCCTTCACCACGGGTTTTGTCGGCGACGAACTCGTCATCGAGGGCATCCGCCTCGGCGATGCGCCGGTCATTCGACTGCGCAGCATCGCCGATCCTGACGCCGTTCAGACGAAGACAATCACTGCCGTGCGCGTGGAGGCATCCGCGGAGCTAGGCACGGGAGAACGTTACCGCCTCGTGCTCAGTGCCGCCAACATTCCCGCCGCCGGGCCGCTCGCGGTGTGCGTGGCATTCCCGGTGCAGGAGCGCGTGCCCGATCCTGCCAACCCCGGCCAGTTCATCAACGAAACGCGCCTCTGGCATTCCAACGAAGTCACGCTCAGCATCGCGACGAAAGTGAGCGCGCCCGGCGCCGTGACCAACCTTGCGGGTGAGGTGGAAATCACTGTGAAGCTGGATGTGCCGGTGCTTCTCAAGCCCCAGCCGCCAGCACCTGAGCCACCAATTTCTCCGGAACCGCTCCAGCGATTGGTGCTGCTGCTAAATGGCCGCGAAACCACTGTGAAAAGCGTGGACTTGACGGACCCGCTCCAGCCTGTCTTCACCCTCAGCGGCCTAGACAACGACGACTACAGCGTGCGGCTCCGTGTCGACGGCGTGGACCTGCCCGTCATCGTGCGCGATCCCGCCACCGGGCTGCTCAGCTTCGAAGACGATCCGGAGATTACCATCCCATGAGCGCCGCCGCCCAGAGCCATCAGGAACAACTCGCCGCCGCGCTGGGCAGCGTGCGCGTCAGGCTCTGTGCGGAGTTGGAAAAGAGCGCCGCAGGGGCTTCGGAATGTGCCGCGCCGGTCGCCCGCCGCACCCGCCGCGCCGCGCCTTGGCTTTGCTGGGCCGCCGGGCTGCTCGCACTCGCCGCCGGCTGGCTCTGGCCAAAGTTCGCCGGTGAAGAAGCCGCCGCCGCCGCGTGCGTCACCGGCACGTTCTTCGCGCTGGGCAGCGTCATCGCCGGAGCGTGCCTGCTCCCCGGCAGCGCCAGCGTGCCAGTGCCCGCTGCGCAAGGATCGGTCCGATCGGACGGATCGAACGGATCGGACGGATCGGACGGATCGGACGGATCAGTCAGTCTGCTGTCAGACCCGCTCGCCGCCTTCTCCGCAGATGCCCCGCTGCTGCTCGTCCGCCAGCGATTCGCCCTCAGCGACTTCGAAGCCCGCGTGCTCCTCCTCTGCGCCGCCGCAGAACTCGATCCCGGCATTCCCGAACTTCTCCGTCGGCTCCAGGACGGCGCGCTGCGCCAGCCCACGTTCTCATTGGCCCAGCGATTGTTTCCCGATCACGCATGGGACAGTCTTTCCGAGAACCGTCCGCTGCTTCACTGGCTCATGCTGGAAGTCCGTCAGCAGGATGGACGCCCTCTCGCGCAAAGCCCGCTGCGCATTGACGACGGCCTGCTGCAATACCTCATCGGCAATCCCGCGCCCGATGCCCGGCTCGCGCCCTATCACATCCCGTTCCCGCCGGAGGCGCGCGCCGACATGCTCTCCCCCACGCAGCTTCGTGCCGCGGGAGATCTGGCGGAAGGCATCGCCGCCAGCGCCGCCGACGGCACCGTGCCCGTCGCGCTGCTCACCGGGCAATTCCCGCTCGCGCAGCAAATGACCGCGCTGGCCATCGTCGCCTCCACCAGCGCGAATCCCTCCAAGCTGCTGCGCATTCCGCTGAGCCTGCTGCCCGCCGACGCGCGTGACTCCGAACATCTCAGCCGGCTCTGGGCGCGCGAAGCCATGCTGCACGGACTCGCCCTCTACGTGGAAGCCGATGACGTTGCCGACACGCAACTCCGCGCGCTCACGAGGCGCTTTTTCGTCGCAGAGAAAACGCTCTACTTCCTCGCCTCTCGCGAACCTGTCGGTAGCATCCCGCGCGCCGCCGTGTCGCTCAAAGTCCAGCGCCCCAACGCGGACGAACAGCAGGAGGCGTGGTTCAGTGCGTGTGCCTCCGTGCAGCTCGATCTGCATCCCGCCGACGCCATGTGCCTCGCGGATCAATTTCACCTCGACCTGCCGTCAATCGTCAGCGCCGTAACGGCCGCCCAGGGCATCAAGTTCCCCGACTCCCCCGCGCTGCGTCGCCATCTTCAGCTCAGCGTGCGTCAGGAAAACCGCACGTCGCTCGACCTGCTCGCGCAGCGCATCGAGCCGCGCGCCGGCATGGACGACCTCGTGCTGCCCGCGCGTGAAAAGGACCACCTGCGCAAATACATAGCCCACGTCGAACTCCGCCGCCTCGTCTTCTCCGAATGGGGCATGGGCGGGCGCAGCGAACGCGGCCAGGGCACCGCCGCGCTTTTCTCCGGCGAAAGCGGCACCGGAAAAACGCTGGCCGCGGAAGTCATCGCCGCCGCGCTCGGACTCGACCTCTACCGCATCGACCTCAGTGCCGTGGTAGATAAATACATCGGCGAAACCGAGAAGAACCTGCGCCGCATCTTCGACGCCGCAGACTCCGGCGGCGTCATCCTTTTCTTCGACGAAGCCGACGCCCTCTTTGGCAAACGCAGCGAAGTCAAAGACAGTCACGACCGCTACGCCAACATCCAGATCAACTACCTGCTCCAGCGCCTCGAGACGTATCGCGGCCCCGCCATTCTCGCCACTAACCTAGGCCGCAGCATGGACCACGCCTTCCTCCGGCGGCTGCGCTTTATCGTCCGCTTCCCTCAGCCAGGCCGCGACGAGCGCCGGCAGATCTGGGAGAAAAGCCTTGCCCCGCTGCGCGACGATCTTTTCGCCCCCGACCGCCCGGTGCTCGCGCTCACCCCCGCCGACTACCAAGCCATCGCCGCCGCCAACCTCAGCGGCGGAGAAATCCGCAACGCCGCCATCGCCGCCGCCTTTCTCGCCGCCACCGCCGGACGGCCCGTCACCCGCCTCACCGTCGAAGAAGCCATCCGCGACGAATCACTAAAAGCCGGACGCCCCGCCACCACCGCCTCCACCCCCAACGGCTCCCACGCCTGACAAGCCATGTCCCGCTCCACCGCCATCAACTTCCACATCGAGCGCGTCATTATAGACGAAGCCATCCACCGCGCCGGCCCGGACGCCGTCCGCGCCGCCGTGGAAGCCCAACTCCCCGCCCTGCTCGCCGCCGGCGGCGTGCGCGAACATTTCCACCCCGCCGCCACTGCGACCGCAGACGGCATCGCATCCCGCATTCCGACCTCCAACCGCCCGCACCAGCCATGATCAGCCCCGCTCAACAACTGGCGGCAAAGCCACGGTCCGCCCCACGCCCCATCCTCCAGCGCAAATGCGCCTGCGGCGGCACGCCCACCCAGGGCGGCGAGTGCGAAGAGTGCCGGAAGAAGAAACTCCAGCGCCGGGCTTTCGGCCCCGGGCCGGAGGAGGCACCGCACGAAGTTGGAGCCGTGCTTGCCCAGCAAGGTTCTCAATTGCCGCCCGACTTGGCCCGTGATTTCAGCGGACGCTTCGGATATGACTTCAGCTCAGTCCGCGTCCACACAGGAGCAGCCGCAAGCCGCTCGGCGGAAAGGGTCAATGCGGAAGCCTACACCGTTGGCCGCCATGTGGTTTTCGGCAGCGGTGCATGGAATCCTCACTCCAGCGCCGGCAGTCGGCTGCTGGCGCATGAACTGGCTCACGTCGTGCAGCAAAAGGCATCTGCGGATGTCACTGGCCCGATTCCCGTCCAGTCCGCGGCCTCGCCGCACGAGCGAGCGGCGGACCGTGCTGCGGATACCGCCCTGTCCCTCAGTCCCCGGCCTGATGCGCCCCTTGTCTCCACTCCAGCTTTAGCGCGCCAGGAAGCAAAACCGGCGGCACCTGCAACGGCTAAGAAGTGCTCCGATGCAGCAAAGCTCAGCAGTTGCCTCAAACAGGTTCGCAGAGGCAAAGGCGGCGGGACCATTTGCCTGACATTTGATGACGGACCGGGAGCCGGCACCCAGGATATTCTGGATGCTCTGGCCACTCACTCCGCTCCGGCTACTTTCTTTCTCGTGGGTCGCGGCCCAAAATCCGCTGCGGCGCAGACACCGTTGCTGGCCAAAATTCAGGCGGCGGGTCATGCGATAGCGAATCATACGATGACTCATGATCCGGCAGGCAAGCCGGGATACAAGAAGGCCTACGGGGACAAAGCCTTCAAAGACAAGGCGGCAAAGGCCAAGTTCGACAAGAACCTGACAGACAACGAAGCGCACTTCGCAAAAATCGCTCCGTCCACCGCGACGACGAGCGCCGGAAAACTGATGCCGCTGGCGCGCCTGCCAGGAGACGGACGAACCTTCAATTACCTATTGGACGAGGTTAAAGCCCTCGGACTGACCCACGTAGGCTGGCAGTATGAATTTTCCACAAACGGCACAATGCCATGCACCGTATGCCATTATGACTGGCAGGGAGTGACAGGCGTGTCCTCCACCTTCTCCGATTTGCCAAAAGACAAGGATGTGGTCTTGGCGCACGATGGACACTGGAGTGGGCAGAAAGCCCCCTTTGAGGCGCTGCTGGCGAAGCTGAAGTCCCTCGGATTCTCATTCGGAATACTCGACACCAGCGGCAAGTGTGTTCCGGCCCCACCCAAACCGGCCTCCGCTCCCTCCTCCCGGCCAATGAGTTCCTCCGAAACCGACGCCGGCGAGCCTAATGCCTGCGTGGACCCCGCCTATCAGACATGGCTCGATGAACCGCAGGAGTGCGTGGACCCGGGGCTTACACCCTTAGAAGACAATGAAGCGCAAACCTGTTTCCCCGGAGATGAGGTTCTGGATGGTGATTTTCCAGAAGATGCGGAGCTGTCTGTTTCGCAGCCGGAGGGAGAAGAAGCGGGCGTCTGCTTGCAGCGCCAGGAAAAGGACAAGGGGAAAGACAAACTTGATCCGAAACCAAAGGCACCCGCGAATAAAATCACAAAGGTGGACGTGGACCTAACGAGTCAGAAGATGGTGATCAACTGGAGCGACGGCACCAAGAGCAACCCGATCACCATTTCGAGCGGGAAAGGCAAGCCTGGCACCAAGGGCGATCCCTGCACGGATCCGACAAAAGACGGTTCGCTCTGCACGCCGTCGGGTTCCTTCTCAGTTGGAAAAAAAGGGGGTAAAGGCTACACCAACAAGAAGGGCGACAAGATGTCCTATTATACTGAGTTTTTGTCAGCCCGGGGCATTGGAATTCACAACAGCCAGAAGGTGACTGGAGCGCCCGCGTCACACGGCTGTGTGCGCGTAGATGAACCGACCGCAAAAACGATCAACGAACACAGTGACTCTTCGACGGCGGTCGAGGTGACGGGCACGGCTCCCACAAAACCGCCCGCGCCAAAACCTGTCCCAAAGAAGTCCACCCCGGCTCCAAAAAAGAAGAAATAACCAGTGCCTGCCTTCCGCGGAAGCGAAGGCGGCAACTATACTCCCATGCCCTCTCCCATCTCACCCATTCTCCTCAAAGGCGGTCTTGTGCTGCTGGACGCTGCGACTTCTGCGGTGAGGCGCGTCATTGCTCTGCAATATAACCCCGAGGAGGTTTCGCGCTCGTTGCAGGTGAGTGCGGCGGGCGGGGAAGGTGGGGATCGGTCGGAGGCGATGCGACTGAAGGGGCCGCCGGTGGAGACGATTCGGATCAAGGCGGAGATGGATGCGGTGGATCAGTTGGAGTTCCCGGGTCAGAATGCGACGGCGGTGGAGGTGGGCTTGCAGCCGCAGTTAGCGGTGCTGGAGACTATTGTTTATCCCGAGAGCAGCAGGATGCTGGCGAATAATATGCTAGCGAACCTGGGCATGATCGAGATCACGCCGATGGAGGCGCCGCTGGTGTTGTTTGTGTGGAGCAAGTCGCGCGTGGTGCCGGTGCGCATCACCGAGTTGAGCATCACGGAGAAGGCATTCGATCCGCTGCTCAATCCCATCCTTGCCGAGGTCAGCCTAGGGATGCGCGTGCTCTCCGTGGATGACCTCGGGTTCTCCAGCAAAGGCGGCAGCCTCTACATGGCCTATCAGATGATGAAGGAATCGCTCTCCCGCCGCGCGGCGGACGCACCGCTGAGCGGGCTGGGCATTCAGGGATCGCTCTAAACCATTTTCAAAACGCAATGCCACCCATACCATGAACGAGACCAGCCGATACGCCAGCACAGGCACCGCAGAGATCACTCTGCCGGACGGACGCACTGTTTCCTTTCTCCTGCGCCGCTCGATTCCGCAGCCGGAGTCGCTAGTGGAAATCGGGCGGCACAGCGTGGCGGAGGGTGAGCGGCTGGACCATATCGCGGCGAAGTATCACGGCGATCCCACGCTCTTCTGGCAGGTCTGCGATGCGAACCGCGCGCTGCATCCGAAGGAGATGGAGACCATCGGCAAAACCTTGCGCATCACCCTGCCGGTGGGCATTCCCGCAGGCACAACACTCACTTTTTGATCCGCCATGCTGAAGCCAATCCAGCCCCTCACTCCGCGTCCACAACGGAACACAGCCGTCCCGGCTGTGCTGGCCTGCGGGC
>JAYVJI010000785.1:0-4101 GCA_043769435.1 Verrucomicrobiota bacterium | reverse complement strand
CCATCTCCCCGGGCTGACCGCTGATTCAAATACTTCACTAGGTCGCCATCATTTTACAATTCAATGCCTGCAGCTGCTAAAATCAAAACGCCCCGCCCTGCCACTCCGCGTCTTACGGCGGAACCCACAGCTGCCCATCAGGCCTCGGGAGCCCCCAGCGCCGGGGAGGATCCTGCCCACATACGCAGCACGGCACCGGCGGGATCTTTATTGCAGACCCACGGGCTCATCAAAACCTATGACGGGCGGCATGTCGTGAACGGCGTGGATCTGCATGTCAGTCCTGGCGAGGTAGTCGGCTTGCTGGGGCCTAACGGAGCGGGAAAAACCACTACCTTTTACATGATAGTAGGACTGGTCCGGCCGGACGGAGGCCGTGTCTCCTTTGACGGCAAGGACGCCACCAATCTGCCCATGTATAAGCGGGCGCGCCTAGGCATGGGCTACCTGCCGCAGGAGGAAAGCATCTTCCGGAAGCTCACTGTAGAGGAAAATATCATGGCGGTCATGGAGACGCTGGGGTTGAGCAAAGCCGAGAAAAAGGAACGCCTTGACGGTTTGCTTTACCGGTTTGGTATCGATCATATCAGGAAAAATCAGGCTATCACTCTGTCAGGCGGTGAAAAACGCCGGCTGACCATCGCCCGCAGCCTCGTGACTAACCCCAGCCTTCTCATGCTGGATGAGCCCTTTTCCGGCGTGGACCCTATCGCCGTCAGTGAGATTCAGGAAATCGTGCGCAGCCTGAGCGAGGCCGGGCTGGCCATTCTCATCACCGACCACAATGTCCGGGAGACGCTCAGTATAGTGGACCGGGCCTGCCTGATCTTCGAAGGAAAAGTCCGCCGGGAGGGCACCCGGGACTTCCTAGTCAATGACCCACTGAGCCGCCAGCTCTATCTGGGTAAGGATTTCTCCATGTAATTACCCCGCTCATCATTCACCCTAACCGAACAAGAAAGGAATACACCATGCAAACTGCAAACGTGGATCTGCACATCACCATCACTGGCCGTCATGTCGAAGTCACCGAAGCCATTCGGGACTACGCGCGCAAGAAAATAGACAGCCTTCATTTGGACTATCCCCGGATCATCGAGGCCAAGATCGTCCTCGATGTCCAGACCCATCAACGACACTTCGCCGAGATCATCCTCTTCTGCGCCAATCACATCACTATAGAGTGCAGCAGTACCTCCGGTGACCTGTATGCAGCCATCGACGAGACCATCTCCAAGATAGCCCGGCGCATGAGGAAATACAAGACCCGGCTGATGAAGAACCACCGGCCGCGCAGCGCGAGCATCCGTCACCTGGATGAGCACGTGTATGCCCCTGAGGTCATTGATGACCATAACACCGAGGAGATCATCCCCACACTCATCCATAAGGAAAACTTCCGCATCCGTCCGCTCTACCCTGACGAGGCCATCACTGACCTGGAACTGAGCGAGCGCGGCTTCACCATTTTTCACAATCAAATCAGCCACCATACCTGCATCCTCTACCGGCGCAGCGATGGAGACTACGGCATGATCGAAGTGCCCGCCGGAAGCTAATCTCACACCTTGTCTGCTGCCCGCAGCAGACTCTTTTCCTCCAGATATTCGATCCGGACACCCGGCGTGCCGTTGCTTTTTGCAATGGCGGAAGGGTGCCCGGCACATGGCTCATACATGCTGCACACCGACGACTTCAATTTTGACCTGCCGGAAGACCTCATCGCCTCGCGGCCACTGGAGCGGAGGGACGGAGCCCGCATGATAGTGGTGCATCGCGGCAGCGGGCAGATCGAGCACCGGCAGTTCACGGATTTTCCGGAGTATGCCGCTGGCAGCCTTATCGTCCTGAATAATGTGCGGGTCGCCCGGGCGCGGTTTTTGAGCCCGGATGAACGCGTGGAGGTGCTGCGTCTTGAGGCCCCGGAGCCTGCGCTGTGGCATTGCATGGTGCGACCGGGAAAGAGATTCCGGATAGGCGCGGTGGTAGAGATCGGAGGCGGCTCAGGCGTGGTCACAGACATAGTGGCAGACGGCACCCGCATCATCCGCTGGTCCACCGTGCCGGATGAACAGACCCACGGGCATCTGGCCCTGCCGCCCTACATGCATCGCCCTGATGACGCCTCCGACATCACCCGCTACCAGACCGCCTTTGCCCGCACAGACCGCAGCGACGCGGTGGCAGCACCGACAGCTGGGCTGCACTTCACACCGGAAATGCTCGCCACCCTGCCGCATACCTTCATCACCCTGCACGTGGGAGCTGGAACTTTTCTGCCGGTGAAAGTGGACACCGTGGCGGAGCATGTGATGCATTCCGAAAAATACGAGATAACCCCGGCCGCAGCCCAAGCACTGAATGCCGCCCCGCGCCGGCTGGCCGTCGGCACCACGGTGACGCGGGTGCTGGAGCACTGCGCGAGGACTGAGGGAAAGATCACGCCTCACCAGGGCGCGACCTCCATCTTTCTCCATCCGCCGTGTACTTTTGCTCTAACAGATGCCATGCTCACGAATTTTCACCTGCCCCGCAGCACTCTCTTCATGCTGGTCAGCGCCTTTGGCGGCATGGACTTGCTGCGCGCAGCCTATGCTGAGGCCATCCGGGAAAAATACCGTTTCTACAGCTACGGGGACTGTATGCTCATCCTTTGATCGCTGCTTAGTGCGGAGTAGATCTGCTGAGGAGTTGGTCTACTTGCTTTTGGCTTTCTGCTCCAGTTGTTCCTTCGCCAGCCTCACCTCCTGCTGGAGCTTCCCGAGGTTGACCCCGGCCGCTGCGCGCATGGCCGCGTGCTGAGGCGAGCTGCTGATGGCAAGATAGTTGTTGATGGCCCGGAGATAAGTTTTGGTAGCTACTAAGTAGCGCTCCACAGTAGCATCAATTTTCGGCTGCAGCCGCAGAAGGACATTGCCTGCCTCGGTGGCCGCAGTCTTGATTTCCTCCTTGGTTTTGTTGGCATACACGCTATCCCAAAAAGGCTTGGCTGCTTTCAAAATAGCCTGCTGTGAGGTCTCATAGCTGATGCGCCCGGGCACCTTGCCGGCAGAGGCCTGCAGCAAAACTTTCGCGGAGAGATGCCCCGGCATCAGCTTGATGATCTCAGCGAGACGGGAGGAGAACTTGGGATTCTTCAGCAGCGTGGCCACCGGCGTGGCCTCAGCAGCTTTTTGCACGCTTTCGAAGAGCACCAGAGCCTTCTGCATGGATTCCGGGCGGGTGGCCGAGGCTAGGGCCACGGCGTCTTCCAGTCCCACCAGCGCCACGACGGGCAGCTTCACGAGGATTTCCGCCTCGCTCATGAGTGCTATGTCCCGCACCTCCGCCTCAGAAAGCAGGGGCACGCCGACCACCTTCACCGGGCCGGCTGCGGAGAGTGTGCGCAGGCGGGTCGCAAGCTCGCTCACGGCCGTGATGTGGCCATCTTTTGCCACGCCGCCGAGGATAGCGGTGTCTCCGGCGAGCGGACTACCGGAGGCCATGGCCGCATAAAGCACTGCTACCGCAGCTCCGGCACAGTCACGTTCGCGGTAGTCATAGTCCCCCTCGCAGGAAACCCGCAGACTCACCCCATCCGGCAGCGGGTTGATCTTCGCCTTGAGTATCCCTGCGGCATTCGCAAGCGATGGCTGGAGGGAATCATACGCCCCGGACCATTCTAGGACCGGCTCCGGGGCATTGCCCTTCTGCGTGGCGCTTCCAGTGAGTTCTGAGCACCTCGCCCTGGCGAAATCTTTTTCCGGACGCTCCAGCAGAATGGTGAAAACTCTGCCACTGCTGGATTTCAGAGGAACCGCAGAAGGTGCGGTGGCAACAGCTGGCGGAGGTGGCAGTGCCGCAGGCTTTTCAGGCTCGTCAAAGTGGTCGAAAAACAGAAAGTCGTCTGCTTTCCCATCGGGCCCGGCGACTGCCACGAGAGAAGTAACGGACAGCAAAACCGCAGCCAAGGTAAGGCACTTTATCATTGGTCAGTTTCACAGCATTTACGCCTCAGGCAAGCTGGAATCCGGCGGATAAATGACCCGCATGAGACTGAGTCCATCCGGCGGTGCCACGTGGCTGGTTTTCAAACCGGCGGGAGCGGTGAGCAGATACTGG
>JAYVJI010000784.1:0-4805 GCA_043769435.1 Verrucomicrobiota bacterium | reverse complement strand
GTCCGGGAGGAGGGTGTCCGTCTGCACGGTGTCCCCCAGTCCGTCATAAAAGTGGCGTGCGGTCATCTGCGGCGCGGCTAGGGCAGTCTCCGGAGAGCCTGGGAGCAAGGGCACGCGCCATGATTCTGCTTTTTGACCCAGCGCATTATAGACTGAGTAGCGGGCGAGGCAATAAATGCCAAATGCCATTACGGAGGCTGGCCGGGATTAAACCCACGCGGCATACTTTCTGCACCAGACATCGCGGGCCATGATGATGTCTGCCTTTTTACGGCTGGGGCTCAACTCCCACACGATGGGTAGAGTGACGGGGACGAGCGGCAGCAGGGTGTCATAGTCCACGCTTCCCTGAAAGGGGACACGGTGGTCCCGGTCAGGCCAGATGACGTCGTGAAAGTGGCAGCCAAAAAGCCGTGGTGCCATTCTCGCGAGCCATTCTGGATGATCGAGCAGGCCGATGTTGGCCTTCAGCTGGACATGGCCAAAGTCATGCCAGTAGCCTACCCACGGCGTCCGGAAAATCTCCATGTCTTCCATGAGGGTGATCATTTCCCGCTCGCTGGGCACCTGCTCATAGCTGCTGCGGCTCTCCACGGCGACGCGCACCTTCAGCCTTTCCGCATGCTCTTGGATTTTTGCGAGGGCTTCACAGGCGCGGCTGAAGTAGAGCCGGCTGAGGCTTTCCCGCCGGGCTATCATTTTGTGCTTCAGCCGGACGAACTCCCGGCTGTTCTGCTGTCCTGCAGCCACCATGGTGGTCAACTCCTTACTGATGCGCGGCATGGGCACTGTGCCCATGTGCAGCACTACGAGCGGCGCTCCGAACGCTGCGGCACATTCCAGTGTCTTGATAGTGAGGGCAAGAGCGCGCTCGCGGTCGTGCGGACGGTGGCTGCTGAACTCATAACAATCCGGCGCATCGATCATGACCTCAACTGGAGAAGGGCAGAAGTTATGGACGCTGCTGATCCTGACACGTCCGGAGTCATGCGCCTTGCGGATGCCTGGCAGGAGGCTTACTTTCAGCCCATGGCTCACCTCAATGGTGTCGAAGCCCATGGCGAGAATCTCGTCCACCATGGTTTCCCCGTCCGTGTGGCGGGCACTGTTCCAGCAGGTGGAGAACGAAAGCATAGTGAGAGACCGCAGGCGCGGCAGGCAGCTATCAGCTCACCTGCCAAGTATGGATCGCGGGATTCACGATGTCCCGGACAAAGCGGGCGCTGAGCGCCTCAACGTCTCCGGCTCCGGCTCCGGCCTGGGAATCGTCAAACACATAGAGCCGCCGTTGGATGCGCAGTGACTTGATAGTGAATCCGGCTCCGGGATCGCCATGGTGGTGGGCGAGGATGGTTTCCTTTTCTAGGTCCAGGGCCCCTCCTTTCATGCCGTAATCGAGAATGAAGGAGCTGCCCTGCCATGCTGGAGTGTCTCCTGTTTTCAGATCATGACTGACGGCATCCGCGAGCACTTTGCCCAGAAAAGCTGTCAGTGCAGCGGTATCACCTTCATAGTCGATGAGGTAACGCCGGGACTGGCGCACGGTGAGGGGCCGGGGCGGTGGGGCATAGAGAAAGCCGCCGGCGTCAGCGGCATGGTCATAGCGACCGGTGATTTCAGCTGACAGTGAGGGCATGTTCGACGCGCTGGAGAATGGTTGAGTAGCCTTCGATGACATCGCCCAAATCATGGCGGAAGCGGTCCTTGTCCAGCTTTTGACCGGTCTCGGTATCCCACAGCCGACAGGTGTCAGAGCTGATTTCGTCGGCTAGGACGATGTTGTGTTTGTTGGGGAAAAGGCGGCCATAAATGACCTTGAAGTCCACGAGTGTAAGCCCGGCTTTCAGGAAAAAATTGACCAGCACCCGATTCACTTTCAGGGCGCTGCGCTTCATTTTTTCCAATTCATCACCCCGAGCGAGGTTGAGTTCCCGGACGTGTTCATCATTCATCATCGGGTTGCCGAGGGCCTCGTTTTTATAGTATAGTTCAATGATGGGCTGACGCAGGCGCTGGCCCTCGGGGAGGTTCGTCCGTTTTTGCAGACTGCCGGCTACGACGTTACGCACGACGACATTCACCGGCACGATTTCTACCCGGCGCACGATGATGGTATCTTGGCTGTGATCTCGCAGGAAATGTGTCGTCAGCCCCTCGTTTTCCAACAGCCGGAAGAGGTGCTGCGTGATTTGCTTGTTGAGGTGACCCTTGTTTTCGAATGTAGCTTTTTTTTCCCCTTTGAAGGCGGAGGTATCGTCTTTGAACTGCATGAGCAGCTCGTTAGGATTGTCGGTGGTGAAAAGCTTTTTGGCTTTTCCCTCGTGGATTAAGATCATGGAAAGGGAGGAAGGTAAGGGGGGGCGGTAATTCGTTGCGGGAGTGAGTCAAGGAGGGACCGTGTGTGCGGGCGGCTGATTTCCTGGGATTTTGGCATTAGCGCACGACGGTGAATTCCGGTTGGTTGATGACGGCCCAGAGCAGATCCTCCAGCGCTTCGGGGCCGGGAAGGCTGGCATCGGGGCCTAGAAGGACGTTGATTTCTCCCGGAGTAGGCTGGCGTGACAGTGCATGACTGTAAAGCCAGCGCACAAGGTGGGAGCCGCTGGGCCACGGGCGGCGAAGCAGCGCCGCTGCCCCTGCATGGAGCCGCTGGGCGAGTACCGTGCCGTTGTTCAGATCCATGGCTTCTAGGGTAGTTAGTTCGGCGGGGCGCATGGAGACGATTTGTTCCCGGTTGGGCCTGCCGAGCGCACGCATGAGGAGGTCGCTTTTCAGCAGTGAGGCCCGGACCATGCGGTGGTCACTCATGGCGGATGAAATCGAAGCGCGGAGGGCATCGTGGACAGTGGAGGCCCAGACTGCAGGGTCCAGTTCCACTGCCGGCTTCCAGTCAGGGACCGGCCGGGCGTAGCGTCCCGTGGCAACATCCGGGAGGGCGGGGGACCACTGCCAGGATGCCCCGGTCGAGATGACCTGCCGGGAGCCGTCCGGCATCCGTATCCGTCCCTCAGCGATCAGCCCGGCGAGGTTGGGCCCGCTGCCGCCATTGGTGCCGGTGATGAGGATTTCATTCGGTCCCGCCTGGAGCGCGTCTGTCAGGATTACGCTGACGGGTGTTTGCCATGCGTCGCCGCTGGCCAGCTTCCGGCCGTTCACGTAAAGTACAAAGGCATTGTCGCAGGTCAGCGCCATCCCGGCCCTAACAGGTTTTTCCGTCAGGAGAATGCTGGTGCGGAATGCGGCGGTTTCCCCAGAGGGACTGGCCGCGGATTTCTGAGCGTTGATCCAGATCCAGCAGGCGCTGAGGGCGTCCACTTTTTCAACCTCGCCTGCGGCACGCTGCACCGGGGCGTCAATTTTTTCCGGGGCTGTGCCAGTCAGCTGCCACAAGGCGTCTGTGAATTGCTCGGCTGTTAACCGCTTCGCCCGTGGCCCGGCATAACGGTAGGATTTCTCATCGCCTGCGGGCACTACTTCAGCCGCCGATTGATAGGCTGCACTGTTACAGATCAGCGACATCGTTGCCTTCAGATCGTAGCGGTGCTCAGTCAGGTGCATTCCTAGAAAATCGAGCAGGTCTGCATTCCACGGAGGCGACTGCATGGCGTCCACAGGATGGATAATGCCCCGGCCCATGAGCCTGTGCCAGATTCTGTTAGTGATAGTCCGGGTGAACCGTCCGTTCTGCGGATGGGTCATCAGTTCAGCCAGCTTTTTCAGGCGCTCGCTGCGGGGTTGATCCGGGTCTATTTTTCCTAGTTCAGGGAACAGCCACGCGGCCTGCGCTTGCTTGCCGGTGGGCACATCACAGCGGTGGAGTTCTAGGGGCTCTGAGGCAAATACTGCCGCGAGACCATAGCTGTCCTCCAGCCTCCAGCGGTCCACAAAGCTGTCATGACACGAGGCGCACTTCATGTTCAAACCCAGAAATGTCTGGGCCACACTCTGGGCGAACTGCATCGGCACCACCTGGCCGGCACTCACATTCCCCCGCCACTGGATCCCGTTGGCATAGCCCTCGCTTTCCGGCCCCGGAGCCAGCAATTCCCTAACAAAAGCATCGTAAGGTTTGTTTTGCAGGAGCGCTTGGTAAAGCCATGCGGAAATCTGCTTGCGGCCGCCATCAATGTATCCCGTGCCTGCATAATCATTCCGCAGCAGGTCATTCCAGAATGTCAGCCAGTGCTCCGCATAGCCCTGGGAGTCATCGAGTAGTCGGCGGATGGCTTGGTGGCGTTTGTCCGGAGCGGAGTCTGCGAGAAAAGCGGTTAGGGTTTCTGCTTCAGGCAGGAGGCCGATGAGATCCAGGGTGAGCCGCCTCAGGAATACGCCATCGCTGATCGGGGCGGGCACCGCCGTTCCGTCCTTCGCCAATTGCGCATCTAGGATGCGGTCCAGAGGATTTTCGCGCCCATTCACGGCGGGCGGCAACTCCACTTTCCGTGGATGCAATGGAGGCTCGCTCGCGGCTTTCTTAAAGGCGAAACCTTCCGTCCATACCGCGCCCTCATTGATCCATGTCTTCAGGGTGGCGGCTTCGCCGGCGCTCAGGCGCTCTCCTTTAGGGGGCATCTGTATGTCCGGATCAGCGGAATGCACCCGCTTCAGGAGTTCGCTGTCAGCTGCATGGCCGGGAACGATCACCGCGCCATTTTCGCCCCCCTTGAGAAAATCCTCGCGGGTATTGATCGAGAGGCCGCCCTTTTTTTTATCCGCGCCGTGACACTCCACGCAGTGTCGCCGCAGCACCGGGACCACCTCATGGGCAAAATCCACACCCGCTGAAAGGGTGGGGGCAGTGAGAA
>JAYVJI010000783.1:0-2927 GCA_043769435.1 Verrucomicrobiota bacterium | reverse complement strand
GTTCTGATTGACGACGAGGGCGGCATCGGCCGTTCCGGACAGAATGCCGGCAAGCGCGGCCAGCAGGCCGATGGAACCTCAGACATCCTGACCTCCGGGGAGTTTTGATGATCTGAGCGGAGTGTATTTCAGGATCAAATCCGAACCCGGGTAGGCCACTTCCAGTTCATTGAGTTCGGCACAGAGATGTTCGATGGCCTTGTCGTGGATAGGATTGGTTTGGCCGTGCAACTCGATCCGGAGTTCTTTTTTCTCCGGATCGGGCCGCAGGTTGCCAGTGGTGACCATCAGTCCGCGAATGAGGCTGTGGGCGTCATCGGCGCGGCTCATGACTTCACGCACGATCTGCACGAGCGTGGTCTCCGCACGGTAGGCGATCAGTTTGATGGTGTCGATGAAGGCTTTGCGTTTTGGACGCAGTTGCGCGGCGCGCTGCTCTTCAGGCAGATCCTTGAGCGTGATGTGGCGCGGCGTTGCCTTGAGTTTTGTTTTCAGCTCTTCGAGCACTTGCCCGGCTTCCTGCATACGGGCCAGAGCGGATCCCTTCCGGGCCTCAAACCGGGCGGCTTCGTCCGCAGTCCGGACACCGCTCTGTTCAAGGCTCTCTTTGGCATAGTCGGCCTGCTGCCGCGTGAGCTTTCCCCGGGCACTGCGCACGGCTCCGTCAAGGCGGCGCCAGGCGGGATTGACCAGTCGGGTGCTATCAGGAAGCGGTGCGGTGCCCTGCTCGACAAGCTTATCGAGACCATAGTGTTGGCGCATGTATTTAAGGTAGTTTTCCTGATTCCATCTGGCGAACATGGTCCCCGCAATGGCGGGTAATTTTAAACGGTAAGCGGTGCAAATAATGCTCGTCTGATGGCCGTTTTCACTGAGCCGCCGCACTTCGCGGACCCACAGTTTGCCGCTGGCCAGCCAGGCGCCCCGCTCGGCGAGCTGGAGGGTGCTGGTTTCTCCATGGACGCTGGTGACCTCGGCGGGTGCGAATTCACCGACGTCCCACCCTTCTCCGGGATACTTGTGATAGGTGAGCACGGCGATGCGCAGTTGCCAGAGCCGGGCGGCGAGTGCCGGGGAGTAGCCTTCGCGATCAAAGACGACGATGAACCGGTGCAGGAGCGGGTCGGCGGCAAGGGCTTCCGCGCTCGGCTGGCCGGGCATTTCCCTCAGCAGTCGGGGGACGATCTCCTGTTCAAGGACGTGCTGGAGGCCCGGGTCGATGGCTTTGGTCACGCAGAAAAAGGGCTGTCCGTCGAGGGCGTTGACCCAGTAGTCGGTGGTGGCCCGCAGGCAGAGCCGCTCGCGGCTGATGTAGCGCCGGGGCAGGGCTGTGAGCTCGCCGTGGTAGACCCGGGTGTGACCGTCGATGAGCAGCGCTCCGATTATTTCCGAATCCGTGGCCTGCATCCATTGCTGGCTCAAGGCGGCCTGCCAGCGGGCAAGAATCGCGGGATCGTCGCTCAGATGGGCGATTTTGTTGCGCAGGGTCTTGACCTCCGGGATGCGGTCGATTCCCAATAGTTTGCCAAATTCTCCCGGCGCGAGGTAGCGCGCCTGCTCCAGACTGGGTGTGCGCGTGAGGGCGAGGATGGCGACGCTCAGAAAGATGGACTCGAGGGGGTAAAATCCTTTTGGCAGGGAAAACTCGCTGATATTGCCGCCGAGCAATCCGTGCATCAACAAGGCGGGCAGGGCGCAGAGCACCCCGGCGCAAGGCACGTCATCGACAACTTCGAAATGCAGCGTCGCACCGTCCATCTCCCCCAGCGAGGCGGCGAGACGCTCCAGTTGTCGGGTGGTGGCGATGCCCATCAACGCTTCCCCATCGGCGACCGTGCGCTGGCTCTGGGAGGTGGCAGCGCATGGCGCGGGCGCAGCGGGTGGTGCGAGCGTTTCGGGCAAGGGCTCCGCCGGGTCTGCCGGCGTGACCACGGCACTGGACTCTACGACGAGTGCGAGGGGCTTTTTTTTAGCCGCCCGGCCTGGACGGCCTTGTTAACCGTGTTTGGCAAAATGTTGAGCATCCTGGCTGTTTCGGGTCCGGACTTGCCGGAGTCCAGCATGGCCTGGGCCTTGATGAGTAACTCCGGAGTGAGCCGATTGCCGCGCTTGGCCGGGCGCGGGGCGTAGAAACCGCTGGCACCCTGTTCGCGCCAGACTTTGTAGTATCGTCTCACGGTGATGAGAGGCACTCCGAACGCACTAACAATCTGTCCGGGCGTGGCGGCCCCCATGCCAATGAGGCTGCTGGTGTAAAACCGAAACGTCGCCGTATCCGCTTCCGCGTGTTGGAAAACGGGAAACATTCCGTTGGAATAGCAAACAAGGCCGTCGCACGTTTCGAAAGACAGCTCCTGAGTGATAGGAGTGCTGTGGGACGGAAAAATCGGGAGAACGATTTGTGGCATAAAACCAGACTCAACCACTTTCAGGCCCGGTCAAGAGTCGCATCCCCGGCTCAACAATTTTCCCGAAGGCTCAGGCCCTTTCCCGTGGAGGTCAGGATGTCTGAAATTCTTGTAAATATGGTTCGCCCCTTAAATGGTCAAAATCAGTCGAAGCGACTATCAATAAGCATAGCTGTTTAGCGATCAGTCGGAGGCTCCCGTCATCTGGTCGACGGACGCTATTGTGTCGCACTTACAGTGCTCAGGATCAATGCTTTACAGATTCCCGTGGCGTTGCCCCGGACTCTGTTGTGCCGGGCTTTCAGCCCTCCGGAAGCGCCAACGGCGCGAAACAACTTAGCCCGGGGCAACGCCCTGGGTTGTCGTAACCTAATGATTCTGAGGGCTGTAGGCCCGAGACGAATCGTCATCGGAACACGCTGATCAATTGCGATGCTGGACTTTAGGAAGCCGTTTCACACTCAATTCCAGTGAGCGCGATCAGTTAGTGGTCGAATCGGCTGCAATGGCTTCTTTTCC
>JAYVJI010000782.1:0-1658 GCA_043769435.1 Verrucomicrobiota bacterium | reverse complement strand
GGACGTAGTCACGGGCCGCCTCAAAGACCGCCTGGCCCGCCAGACCCGCAGTGAAAAACCGTTCTTTTGGACGGTTTTCTACTCCAGCACTCACATCCCCTACACCGTGGGGCCAAAGAACGGCAAGCTCTTCACCGACCCCAACTACAAGGGCCCTCACAAACATAAATTCGATTTCAGCATTAAGGACTGGATCGGTTCCGTGGACCTTTCCAAAAAGTGGGAGGAAATGCCTCCGGCTGACGTGGCGCAAATCAATGGCCTCTATGATGGCTGCCTCAGAAACTTCGACGATAACGTTCAAAGCGTGCTCGACCAACTGGCTGCGACAGGCCTAGATAAAAACACCATCGTCCTAATTACCGGAGACCATGGCGACAACCTGTTCGAACCTAATTGCACATTCGGCCATGGATTGACGTTCAACGGTGGAGACCAGAACACGAACGTGCCCTGTGTATTCCATATCCCCGGGATCGAGCCGCGCACGGTGGACCGCATCGTGCGGACCCTTGACTTCGCGCCGACTCTCATTGACTTGGCGGCGGCCCGTCCCGACCCCCGCATGGAGGGCGTCAGCCTGCGGCCTTATCTTGAAAACAGCACAAAGGATATGGGCTTGCCCTACTACGGCGAGACCTCTTATTTATTCTGCAAACGCTATATCCCCGGAGAAGAGCCAGCCTACCTCCCCCCCATGGACAGCACTACTGAAATCGACGAAAGCTTTAATTGTCACTTTGTGCTGAAAGACAAATACCAGGCTACAGTCCTGAAAACAAAAGAACGCGTCTTGCGCACGGAGCGCTGGAAATTCGTCTACACGCCGGGTAAGGAAGCCAACATTGAGCGTCTGTATGATCTCGCTAATGATCCTCACTGCGAAAAGAACGTCGCCTTGGATTACCCGGAGGTTTTCTCTGCCATGAAGGTCAGTCTTTGGAACTGGATCCGTGATAAAAAGGAAACTTCCATACCGGAGATTTTCCCTGACGGTGAACCCCACAGTAAGCCCCCCGGCCAGCCATCCTGAGAACAGCCCCGGAAACTCGGGGTGCGCCGCACTGCCATGAGCACACCACTACCACAAAAGCGCAAGGACTGGACCCCGCCACAGCGTCCTGGATCTAGGTCAGCATTACCACAGTCTCCGGATCCTGTCCCGATGCTGGTTGATGCCTCACTACCAGGGGAGACCGGCACTGCCGCAAGTCCCCTGCGGACGGCGCTTGGCCTGCTGGCTATGATCGTGGCTGCCGGATTTGTCTGGTGGTATATCCAAGGCGTTCAGAAGTCAGCGGCCTACCAGGAGAATATGGAGATCAGCGCCCGGCAGATAGCTTCCAGCCTCTGGGATTCTACCGGTCTGGAGCCCTCTCTCGAACCGGTCTGGGAAAAGCTGCGGCCCGAGCTTGACGACCTGCCCCGGCTCATTACTGATGTGAAAATCGCCAGTCCCAAGGCCATTTTGAATATAGAGGTAAGGCCAGGGCAGGAGCGGGGGATCATGGAGTGCCGCTATAATAATGGAACCAAACTCATGATGCTCATTCTACTTTTCCGGGATGACAAAGCACAAACGTTTACCTTCAAAGGTGCGCGGGTGGATCCAGAGCTAGCGAAGGATTTCAATAGCCGCAATGCAGTCTCCAGCAAGG
>JAYVJI010000781.1:0-4176 GCA_043769435.1 Verrucomicrobiota bacterium | reverse complement strand
TAAGAGAGGAGGCAGGGGTTTGGGATGATTATCATAAACCCCCTCACCATTCTTATTCGTGATGGCAGGAGTTTAGTTGCAAAATAATTCAGAAAATCTGCGGTTTTACGGTGAAGTGACAAAAACACGGACAAAACGCCTGTTTTCTGGGCCAGAGGGGAGGGTCCAGGTGCCGGTTTCCGTGCCATCACCGTTGTCGACCATCACTGGCACCGTGGGAATGACGTCCCAGTCCACCAGGGTGGTCCCGGTTTGAGCTAGGAACGTCAGGTCGGCAGCGCCTTTACGGCGGGTCAAGGTAAAGCTGCCCGGCGCGCCGGGTATGTTAGCGGCGAGCGTATGCTCACGGGATCCAGAGGCCAGCGGATGGGTGGCGAAAGCATACTCACCAAAGTTATTCAGCCCGTCCCCGTCCGGATCCGCTGTGGCAAGCTGGGCAGCTGGGGCCACCGCGGGCAGCACGCCTTCAAAGCGGCGGCGAGCCCAGCTCGCATAGGTGATGGCCATACTGCCGCCGGGGTCGACGCTGGCTTTCCAACTGCCGCCGGTGCCTGCGGGGCCAGCTACATACAGCAGCGACGCACCGGCATCAGCCTCCAACGGCCATGGGGCGATATCATCATAGGTGAAGGTGGAAACAACAGCGCCGGTTCTGTCATTCAGGGTGATGGTTTCCCCGCCGTCATCCAACTCGCCACTATACTCACCCAGAATGGTGAAGGCACTGCCGTAGCGGCTGATAAAGGCTGTAGTGTTTTCCACGATCACCGCACTCGCTCCGGCAGGCAGCCAGTTTTGCAGGCCTTGCGGGGCGGTGAAACTCACCCCCCTGGAAAAATAGATGCCTGTCAGGTCAATCGGCGTTGCGGTAGTATTGGTCAGGCGAATGAACTCAAAGTCGTTGGACCTGAGGTAGCCGGCAGCGACTTCAGCCGCGGTTGGGTCCGTGGGATGATAGTGGACTTCCGTGATACGGACGCCGGCAGCGGAGGCTGCGACTGCCCCCGGGAAGTAGTATGCCCTAGTGGGGGCGCTCCAGCTCGAGCCGTTAGGAACGGTGCCCACGCCTCCACCAGATGCCGTGGGAGGGTCGCTGGGAAGCACGGGGCTCAGGGTGCGGATGAAAAGCTGGGTGGGCACCGTGATGGTGAGCGGGCCGGTATACTGCACTGCGGCGGCGGAGGGGATGCCGGGGGACTGAATGACGATCCTTGCCTGGTAGAGCGCGTCTGCGCTGTTGGCTCCGGCATTCAGCCCCTGCACCGCCAGCACATTCTGACCGGTGTGCAGGCTGGAGGCGAAAGCAGTGATGTCGAAGGTGCCAAAGGCATAATCGATGGATTGACCATCGTCGTGGGAAGTGATGGCACCGGCAGTGAAGCTCAGCGGATTGGCCGGGGAATTCGGCCTCGCGGAAGTGAGTTCAACGCCATTGAGCCAGGCGGTAAATCCATCATCATACCGCATCTGCAGCATAATCTTGTTGCTGCCGCCTATCAGTGCCGCGTCTGCTGCGGAGAGTGTAAATGGCCAGCGGATGTAGCAACTCTGATTGCCTGACAGTGATGGGTTTGGCGCAGTGGCCGGGCACTGCCTCATGGTGTTGGCAGCCGTCTGAGGAGCCACAGCTGTGCGTCCGGCCAAGGTGGCGTTAGGGTCCATGGAATTCCAGCGGATGCTCAAGTAGGGCAGAAAATTTATCGAACCGGCAGCAATGCTGTCATCATAGCCGACACCGTTGATAGTCCCCCCGGCGTTGGTAAACCATGTGGAATCATCAAAGTCATCCTGATTGTTGCCATTGGAATTCAGGTCCGCACCGCGCCACTCGGTGCCGGCAGCCCCGCCTATGGCGGCACTGGTGGGCACAATAGCCCTGACAGGACCGATCTCCTGGAGGATAGTGGCTGCCGTGACGGTGTGGCCGGGAATGAGGGCCACGGGCCGCGGGTCGGTGCCGTCGGTGGTATAAACTATATTCACGCCGGGGCTGGCCAGGCTGGGTGAAGTCAGCGTCACGCTGCCTCCTGAAGCGATGACTCCCGGGGCTGGTGTGGTGGTCGCCGGGCGGATAAACTGTCCATCCATAAAGTCCAGCCGTCCGTTCGCAGTGACAGCGCCGGCCTTACCCCACCAGTTCTTCAGCCATTGCGCCTCACCGCGAAAGGTACCGTTAGTGCCGGGCGTGCTGGCGGAGGACCCGCGGGCTGGCCAGGCGGTCCACTTTTGGAAGTTGCGCTTGGCAGGGGTGGCCACCGCATTCCCCGGATCGAGCAGTTCCGTATACTCGTCTATGATCGCATGAATATGCGCCGTGCTGAAGGCTCCCTGACGCAATTCATGCAGGCGATCAATCCACGCCTGCCAAAAGTTAGGGTCTTGGAACATGTATTGAAAGTAGTTAGGGGTAAAGATGGAGGCGCTGTGAAAGTAATCTGTTCCCAGGTCCCCGTTATCCCCGCGCCAGGTGACCGGGTTAGTGTCTCTTCCGTCCTTGGAGCCCATGGCGCGGTCGAAGTCGAAGATCGGCCCCATGGCCAGTTTGCCAAAGCGGGGCTTGTGCCAGTACCCGCTGAGGCGGAAGGCATCCGCGCTCTTAGGAGCCATGCTGAGGATATGGTGATCTATGCAGGCGGGCACGTCCAGGTGGGCTGCATAGCCGAGCGTGGGGCTCATGAAGTTACTGGAAGTGCAGGCATTGAACATGTTATTCAACGTGGTCGCCAGATACGCTTTTTGCTGGGCGGTGGCTACTAGGTCCGTGATATAGCCGACCCCTGTGGGATTCGGATAGGCACCGGTCCGCTCCTTTGGTTGAGTCAGGGCAAATGTTCTTCCTGCAGCAGCGACACCGCTGTCTCCGGCATCGAGCCGGTCGATTTTGAAAATATACCCGCCCTGAATATTAGGTGCTGCATTGTCAGCCGTGGTCAGCTTTTCAATATCCACCCGGTTATTCCCCCTGCTGATCTTGTCCTGAAAACTGTATACCCCATAGTAGTCAGCGGCGGTGGTCGTGCCGTTGATCACGCCGTAGGGAGTTCCTCCGGCGGGAGCCACATCGTTGGACACACTGCTGAAGACCTCCACGTGACGCGTCTTCGCCGCATACCTTCCGATTTCATTGCTGAGCCTGTAGATCAGGTCATTGTGCATCAGCGACTGGTCAAACTCGTAGTGGGCATTCAGCACAAAGTCGTCGTTCGAGGCGAAGCCCAGCGGACTGATGTCTCTGCCCTGGTTACTCTCGTCCCAAGCACCCATAGTCATGGAGTATTTCGTTGCGCTGAAGGTGCTGGAACCCCGGCGCTCAAAATACGCGGGCACTGCTAGGTCCGGCGGATACGTCATGCGGGCGAGGTTGTCGGGGGCTTTAGGTTCAAAGATAAACCAGACGGCTTTTTTGGTGTCCTCCGGCTGACCGCTGGCAGCGGCGGTGGTGCTGGGGTGGCCGGACCCGAAGCTGTGCAGCACCATGATTGGGAGTGGTGAGCTAAAGTTTTGTGCAGCGATGTCCAGCATGAGGTAGGCGGCGCTGGTCACCGGCCCGGCAGGCCGCCCGCTTTCAAACGCACGGGCCCGGATCCGGAGGCTGCTGTCCACGGTCAGCGCCGTGCTGTAGACGGGGGAGGCATTTCGGGACAATGACTGGATACCCGTCCCCGCAGTCAGTAAGTTGATAGCAGCCCCGCCCGGAGTCAGGGACAGCCGGCAGGTCAGCGGATCATTGATGGTCGAGATGGTGTCTGTGTAGATGGCATAATAGGTAGTAGCGGCGACGAGCGGCGAGGGCAAGGTATCGGTCGTCCCCAAGGTGACCGGGTCGCGGTCGATGAGCTGGTGACCGCCGGTCATGGTTAGGGCGTCGGTGGTGGCATTCGCAGTGAATGGCCGCGGGACGGTAGCCGTTTGAACCGGGACGGAACGGTTAAGCGTGTAACGGATCTCAGCCGTGGGAGAGGGCACACTGAGAGTCACGGGGAAACTCGTCCCCTGATTGAAAGTCCGGCTGCTCATGGAAAAGAGGACCGCATCCGCCGGGGCAAAGCTGATATTGTTAGGCGCGCCCGGTGTTGGCGTCGAAAAGAATGATCTCACCGCTCCAGCGGTGGGGCTGGTAAGACCGTAGGACACATCCGCAGTCTGTGGGGGAAACGTCGGCGCATACTCTGAGAT
>JAYVJI010000780.1:0-18506 GCA_043769435.1 Verrucomicrobiota bacterium | reverse complement strand
GTGGCACTCCGTGTTTGAAGCGAGATATTACGCATCGCCTGATCCCATAGAGGGCCTTGCTCATTTAGATGGCAATCCCATTTCCACTGCCCAAACAAGGTCACTGCTTCTTGAATATGCCGCGCAGAAGAAGGCCAGTGAGGCCGCCGCCTATTTTGCTAATAGTTACATGGAAACCAGCGCGGAAACCACGTTTTCAGACGCGGCAATAATCTTTGATGAATTTATTCGGTCCGAACCCGATGCAGCTTCTGCGCTGATCCGAGATATGCCTCCCTCCCAAAAGCGCGACGCCGCAATTGTGGTCTTGGTTGGAGCCGTCGCCTCGTATGATCGCGAAAGGGCTAAAATTTGGGCCTCCGGATTGGTGACAGCCAGCGCACAGGCTAGGGCCTTGGAGAAATTGGGTTCAAAGTAAAAACGAACGCAGCAAAATAAATGGTAATTAGGATCTAGGATTACTAAGCTTGCTGCGCAGCTTGGCTCATTACCTCTGTATATAACTTAAGCCCAGCATTTATGAAATTTGAAAACCTGCGGGCCTTTTGCCTCAACCTCGCCCGCCGTCCTGACCGGCGGTTGCAGGCGTGGCGGCAGTTCCGGCGGGAGGGGCTGGAGGTGGAGCGGGTGGTGGCTGCAGATGCGTTGGGGATAGATGAGGGGCGGGGCTGGCGGAACAAGGGGGCGCGGGCGTGTGCGGCGGGGCACCGGTTGGCGTGGCGGCAGGGGCGGCGGGCGGGAGCCGGGCTCGTGGTGGTGTTTGAGGATGATGTGGTGCTGTGCCGAGGGTTCCGGGAGCGGCTGGCGGGGCTGGTGCTGCCGGAGGATTGGCAGATCGTGTATTTCGGGTGTGTGTTCCGGTCGCGGCCGGAGGTGGCGGCGCCCGGGTTGTTGCGGGTGACGGGGCCGACGTGGGACAGGCACGGGTATCTGCTGCGCTCCACGGTTTGGCCACTACTCAGCCGGGCACTGGCGAATGTGAGCCACCGGGGGCGGGATCCATTGCTGAACGATACGGCGTGCGATGTTATTATGGCGGAGTTTCACAGCAGGGTGCCCACCTATGCCGTGTGGCCGCCGATGGCGTGGCAGGTGGAGGGGCTCTCGAACAACGAGAACTGCATCCGCGGGAACTACCGTACCGACGGCACGCAGCGAATCCTCCGGCACAACATTCTCCACCTGCCCGGGGTGATGGAGGATGTGGAGAGTGGGGTGCGCCGGGGCGCGTTGTCGGTCTCTACATCTGCCGCAGTGCCGGCCCGGCCAGCCAGCGGGCAGGGGTCGGCAGCTGAGCCGGAAGCGGAGGCCTCCCGGCTGCCAAGCGGGTCTCCCGCAGTGGGCGTTGGTGGCCTGGCGAAGGTCGTAGTGCCATCGCCGGTGAAGGTTCCGCGCAGTTCGCGCGGCGGAAGAGGCATCCTGCTCAGCCCCTACTCTGTGCCCTCCGAGCGGATGGCATGGGGTCAGGTGTGGCTGCTGCGGCGGCATGATCCGGATGTGCCGGTGCTGATCTATGCGCAGGACTACCTGCCCGTGCTACCCTGGGGCGGGATAGCGGAGGTGGTGCAGGCGCGGGGCAGCTGAGCGGGTCTGGCCGGACTTTGCAGGGGCAGCAGGAAAGAGACCCGGCTGTCCGTGGCCGGGTCTTTGGGCTGGAGCGCTGCTCCAGCCCCAAGGTGCAACCCTGGGAAACCGACCACCACACATTCCCGCCCCAACGTGTCACCGCCGAACTCATCTCGCAGGTGAAGTGTGACCATTGATGGGACGCTGTGGGAAAGTGAGCGGGCAATGATCAAGGTGATGGTGAAGCGCATCCTGAACAAACACGGCTACCCGCCGGATTTGCAGGAGGAGGCGGTGAAGACCGTGCTTGCACAGGCCGAGCTGTTGTGCGCGGGTGTGAAATGGCTGGTTTTCTCCCGCCGACGGCGCGGGCCGTGGATATTTCCGCATAAATTCAACAGACTAATTTCAGTTTTCAATGAAGCATATCGCATCGTCCAAATTCACACCGCAGCACCGTCGCTCCTTTCTCGGGGGCGGGGCCGCTGTGCTTGCGGGCGTGGCTTTTTCTAAGGTCGCGTACGCTGCGGGGAAGGCGGACCCGCTGGATGGGAGCGAGAAGGAGGGGGCGTCTTATCGGCCGGATTACTCGACGACGGGCGTGAAGCTCATCACGGATTCCACGCCGCTGGCGGATGGATTCTTCATGCCGGGAGAGGAGAGGAAGCACGAGGCGACGGTGATGGTTTTTCCACGGGAGCAGAATTGGGAGGACGAGGGCATTGAGCGCGTGCGCGAGGAATGGAGTGCCGTCGCGCACGCTGTCGCCGACCATGAAGAGGTCCGCATGGTCGTGCATCCTCAGGACCTGAAGGCGGCGAAGCGTGTGCTCGACTCTAGGATCAAACTCATCGAGCTGCCTGTCAACGATGGCTGGGCGCGCGACACTGCGCCGCTCTTTCTCATCAACGACAAAGGCGAGCGCCGGGCCACGGGTTTCATGTTCAATGGTTGGGGTGCGAAGTTCCCGCCGTTCTCGTCGGATGCATTACTCAAGGCCCGGATGTGCGCGAAATGGGGCGTGCCGTTTTACCCGGTGGAGGTCGTGTCGGAAGGTGGCGCGGTGCTGGTGGATGGCGAGGGCACGCTCATCGTCACAGAGGAATGTTTGCTGCACCAAAATCGCAATCCGAAGCTCGACAAGGCGACTATTGAGAAGCGGATGCTGGATGCGTTAGGTGCAAAGAAGGTGATCTGGTTAGGACGGGGACTCACTCCCGATCCAGTGACCGACGGGCATGTGGATGGCATGGCGGCTTTTGCGAAACCCGGGGTCGTGTTGCTGCATTCCATCGAAGATAAAACGGACCCGAACTTCAAAATCCTCGCTGATGCCAAGCGCCGGCTCTTAGAGAGCACGGATGCGAGGGGGCGGAAAATTGATGTGATAGACTTGCCGCTGGCGGATGAAGTGGGGCAGATGAATTTCTACGTCTGCAATGGGGCCGTTATCGTGCCTGTTTCGGGCAATAAAAAGCAAGACGACAAGCCGCTCGGCATTTTGAAGGAAGTCTTCGCTGATCGCAAGATCGTCCCCGTGCCCGGCAACATCCTCGCCGAGGGCGGCGGTGGGGTGCATTGCATCACGCAGCAGGTGCCGGCTTGATCCACCCCGCTTTTTCCTCTGACTGCTAGGATGCGGGGCGGGGGATCGCTGCTAGTGAGGCAGGGAGAAGGGAGTGGTGCCGGGCGCGTGGAGGCGGCGGGCGTATTCCATGGCCTTGAGCGTCCTTGCTGCTTGGATTATCGCGGAGTTGCAGCCGGGGGCTTCCGGGTAGGTCTGGGCGGTGCCGGCGAAGTAGATCCCGCCTGGGATGATCGTTTCCGGGTGCCGGCGAGGGAGCTGTCCGGTCCGGAGCAGGGGACGGGCCGCTGCATTTTTGAATAGGCGGATGGAAGTGGCGGCGCGATCTATAGCTGGAAATATTTCACCGAGTGCCGACAGGTAGTTTGTACGGATCGTCTGGTCGCTTTGTTGAAAATCTGGATGAGAGCGGTGCAGAAAGCGGGTCAGGTAGAGGATCTGACCGCGATGGATGCCATCGGCCTGGTTTTGAGCATCGCCTGAATGGATCCCGTCGAAGGGGTAATGTGCCTCCGGGGTCAGAAGGCAGTCAACATGCATGACTGGCCGGGGGAGGATCACGGCAGCGCAGAGGAGGCCGTTGCATTCATGACTGAGGTCCGGCAACCGGCGGCGCAGACGGGGGCCGCTCAGTGAGGGGATATGGGACACAGGCCCGGTCAAGACTGCCTGGTCGAAGTTCTCGATGCCGGCCGGGCTCAGAATCAGCGGGCGCTGGCGTTCATCCAGATCTACGCACTGGACCTGGCAACCGAGGCGGACGCTGGAGCCTAGGATGCGGATTCTTTCGGCGAGCAGCAAGGCCATGATCCGGCAGCCTCCGCGCAGATGGCCCTGGAGCGGGGATTTCACGTCTGCGCGCATTGCCGTCCAGATAGGGAGGGCGGGGACCTCGGCCCATGCCTCCCCATAGTCAGCTAAGAGCTGGGGCTGCCACCAGGATTCGAATGCAGCTGCCCCTGTTAAGCCCTTGATCCATGTGGCGGCAGTTATGTTATCGAGCCCCTTGGATGATTTCATTTTAAGCAGCTTGGCGGCCCCCAGCGCGCGCAGGCGGCTGGCCAGGCTCAACGGGCTGAGTTTCAGCAAATCTCTAGGCCGGTTCATGGCGTAGCAGCGGCCATCGCGCAGTTGAGCGGACTTCAGTGGCCTCCAGTTCAGTTCAGATTGCAGGCCGAGTTCCTCGATCAGTTGTATCAACGGGGAGTCGGTGGGCCGGATTATTTCCGGGACGCGGGCAACTGGCCTGCCATCGAGTTCGAAGGAGGCCGCGTTTCCCCCCGGTTGAGCCGAGGCCTCGAAAACAGTGACCCTGTGCCCTTGTCTGGCTAGGCGGTATCCCATGCTCAGCCCGCTGATCCCGCCACCGATAATGGCGACAGATTCCCGAAAAAATGGGCTGGGATGACGGGAGGAGAACATGTTGAGCTGTCTGGATATTCTGGCGGAGGCGATAAGGTGAGTCTAAGCATGGAAATTCTACTTGTCACGGGAAAAGTAAAAGAGAGACGCTTTTATGCGATAATTCCCATTAGCGAGGGGTTTGCCTAGGCTGCTGGGCGGCCCGTCGGTATTTGTCCTTCAAAAATACCAGTAATTACTTGCACTCAATAGAAATTGAATTATCGTTGTTAGGGACATTTTCCATAATTAACACACCAACAAAAATTAAAAGACATGAGTATCTCACGAGAATCTGTAGTAGTCGCCGGAGGCGGCGGCTTCATTGGCGGCCACCTTGTGCAGCGCATGAAGGATCTTGGCTATAAGAAGATCCGCAGTGTGGATCGCAAGCCACTGGCAGAATGGTATCAGGTGCATGACGATGTGGAAAACGTCGTAGCCGATCTCAGTCTCTTGCCGGCAGCAGTGCAGGCCTGTGACGGCATGGAGCACGTGTATATGCTGGCGGCGGATATGGGCGGCATGGGTTTCATCGAGAACAACAAAGCGCTCTGCATGCTGAGTGTTCTGACCAGCACGCATATGCTCATGGCTGCGAAGGAAGCTGGAAGTGACCGGCTGTTTTATTCATCCTCTGCCTGTGTCTATAATGCAGATAAGCAGCGGGATGCGAATGTGGTGCCCCTCCGTGAGGCTGACGCCTATCCTGCGATGCCGGAGGACGGCTACGGATGGGAAAAGCTTTTCACCGAGCGTATGTGCAGACACTTCCGCGAAGACTTCAAAATGAAGACCCGCATGGCGCGTTACCATAATGTCTATGGTCCTCTGGGCACTTGGGATGGCGGCCGGGAAAAAGCACCTGCTGCTGTCTGCCGCAAGGTCATACAAGCAAAGCTCAGCGGCAAACATGAGATAGAAATCTGGGGCGACGGGAACCAAACCCGCAGCTTCATGTATATCGATGATTGCTTGAAAGGCACCGTTATGTTCCTGGAAAACGACGTGCTGGAGCCGCTCAATCTCGGGAGCGATGAGATCGTGACCATCAATGGACTGGTAGACATCGTGGAGGATATAGCCGGCGTGAAACTGGCGCGAAACTACAACTTGAGCGCCCCCAAAGGTGTGAATGGACGGAACAGCGACAACACACTCATCAAAGAGCACTTTGGCTGGGCTCCGGAAGTCAAGCTGCGCGACGGCCTCGAGAAGACTTATCGTTGGATCTATGACGAGATAGTCGGCGGACGGCAGTCAGTCTGATCGTCCGATGGGCAGGGCCGCGGACGGCCATGGGCCTGCGCGTTGAGCGCAGCGTCGTGGCGGTGGTGGTTGCTCTGCGGCTGCCGCCTGCCACCGCAAGCCGTGCGCGGATGACGCCTGACGGGCCTCACCGTGCCGGCGCACCCGGTCAGGCCTTCACGCTTGCAAGCACGCGCCTTTGGGTAATGACGTGATCATTCGTATCGCCCGGCATGATTTTCCTGCGCTGGCCTTTACTCACTAAGATCATGAATTTTTTTCGCACGCTTTCAGCGGTTACTACCGTGGCCGTAACGAGCACGACCGCGCAGAGTCAGGTTGATATCAGTAGTGACCTCGAATCGATCCGACTGAACCGCCATATGCCTGGACTCTCTGCGATGGCTGTGAAGCAGGGCCGCATCATGGCGCAAGGTGCGACTGGATTACGCCGGCAAGGACAGGCCGCTCCACTCCTTGTCTCAGACCCGATCAATATCGCCTCATGCACGAAGTGGATGACTGCCACCATTGCGGGGCGGCTCGTTGACCGGGGAGTGGTTTCGTGGAATACTAGGGTGCGCGATCTGTTTACGAATTACGCGACTTTCAATACAGCATTCCACAATGCGACGCTGGACCAGTTGCTGGCGCATCGTGCGGGGGTGCAGTCCGGAGGCACTTTCGAGAACAACCACTGGTCCCAGCTCATGGCCCGCAGCGGCACCATAGCCGAGATTCGGCGCTGGGTCAGCGATACGGTCATGAAGGATGCGCCGGAAGTCACGCCCGGGAATTATCTTTATTCCAACCAAGGCTACACGGTCGCAGCGACCATGCTGGAGCTGGCTGTGGGAAAGGATTGGGAGACCTTGGTGCGTGAGGAAGTTTTCACCTCGCTCCGCATGAAAACGGCAACCCTGGGACAGGTTGATGACGGGCTGTTGCCGCCGAAGGCCCCGGTGGGGCATGATCTCGGATCAGGGCAGACGGTGCCAGTGCCGCGTTCGCCCATGAATGCTGCAACCCACCTGCGCTATCAGGCATCAAACGCTGCCGGAGGTTTCGTGGCTTGCACGCTGCAGGACTGGGCGAAGTTTCTCCATGCGCACGCGACGGGTGAGGTTAACGACTATGTGGCGGCGGCCACCGATACCCAACTGCAGCAGGCATACACCGGAGCAGGCACTGATGGCTACGGCCGCGGCATTTATGCTGCGAACAGATCGTGGGCAACTCCGGGGCAGGCACTAAACCATAGCGGCGACATTTTTGGTCAGAACACCGTTGTTTGGATGGCTCCCGCCCGCGATTTTATCGTAGTTGTTTTTACCAATTGCCGTTCCGCCGACTCATCCACCAGCCTTGCACTTGATGATGTCTCCAGCCTGCTGGTCGGACGTTACAGTGGTGCAGCGGCCAGCGGCCCTGTGATGGAGATTCCCGTCTCGTTACCGCTGCGCCGTGTGGGCACTGATTATGCGTTCGATTTCCTAACGCTCCCGGGTGTGCCCTACGTTGTGCAGGTATCATCTGATTTATCCGGCTGGTTGCCTGCCAATGGCTCTGCGGGCCCGACTGCCACCAGTTATAAAACTTCCTGGCTGGATACGGATCCGGGCAAAATCAGGTTCTTTAGAGCAAAGGCCGCTCCATGATGGAATCCGTCCGTTTTTGCGCGGCGCTGCTGGCCGGAGGGCAATCCCGGCGCATGGGAATGGATAAGCGCTTTCTGATCTGGCAGGGGCAGGCTTTGTGGCGGCATCAGTGGGATAAGCTGAGCGCGGTGGGAGCGGAGCGGGTGGTGCTCTGTGCCGGGGTCCCGCCATGGCCGGCGGACATGGCCGGGTATAGTCCACTGGAGGATCCGGTGCCGGATGCGGGACCGCTGGGGGGGCTGGTGGCGGCCATGGCATCGTGTCATGCCCCGCTGGTCCTAGTCCTAGGCGTGGATCTGCCTGCGTTTCCGCTGGCGGGGTTGGAGATGCTGCTGGCGGCTTCCAGGGGAGGAAAAGGGGCGGTTTTTCTGAGTCCTGCGGACGGTCATTTCTCCGAGCCGCTGGCCGCGCTGTATCCCCTGGAACTGCTCCCGGCCTTGCGCAGCGCGCTTGCTGCCGGGCGGTTTGCGCTGCAGCCTCTGGTTAGGAAAGCGATCGCGGATGGACTGATGGTGGCACTGTCCCCGCCGCCCAATGAGTGGCTGATCAATCTGAATACTCCGGGAGATCTTGCCCGCTGCGGGCTATTGCGTCCGGAGAATGGCGGGTGATGGTGGGGGCACATGAGGACCGCCATTTATCCAGGAAGCTTCGACCCCATCACGAACGGTCACCTCGATGTGATCGAGAGGGCGGCGCGGCTGTTTGACCGACTCATCATCGCGGTGGCTGTGAATGAGAGCAAGCACTCTGACTTTTCCCGGGAAGAGCGCATGGAGCTGATCAAGGTCTCCACGCAGGGGTGGACCGGTGTGGAGATCGCTACTTTCGATGGCCTGCTGGTGGACTTTGCGGTGGAGCAGGGGGCTACGGCACTGGTCAGGGGGCTGCGGGCGGTGACGGATTTTGAGTATGAATTCCAGATGGCGCTCATCAACAAAAACCTGCAGCCAGACATCGAAACGGTCTTTCTGGCTTCACGTGAGAAATACACCTACGTCAGCAGCCGTATGATCAAGGAAGTGGCGAGGCTGGGGGGAAATGTCTCGCGCTTTGTCCCTCCGGTGGTCTCTGAGGCGCTGGCGTTGCGGCAGTCCGTATTATTCGATAGCAATTCTAAAAAGTCCTGACCATACACTCGTATATGAAATCGACTGCTCTCTCACTTCTGCTGCTTGCCGCTCCGTTTGGAGTGCAGGAAGCCCGCGCGCAGGGAGTAGTGCCTAGGGAGCTGCGTGGCGGTGAGGTCAAGAAGGCGGAGGTGGTGCCCGAGGATGAGAACGGTGTGCCATTGCCTGAGAGCGGACCCAGTGATGCGGAGGAAGCAATGCCCGATCCTGTGGCGGAAGCGCCGCCCGAGCAGATCATGAAGGCCGAAGTGGTCAAGGAAGCGGAGCCTGCCGCTCCTGAAGAAGAGGCTAAAGAAGTGAAAGCCGTGCCGGAGGAGGAGGAGGCCCGGGAAGTGAAGGCTGTGCCCAAACTGCCGCCGTCCCCCGGGCTGCCCAGCTCTCCCGCGCGGCCGGACAAGGATAAAATAGCGGTCTCCCTAGCCACCGATCCGAATGCGCGTCCTGTTTCCCTACGCGTGCCGGCACCGAGGGGGTTGATCGTAGACCGGGAGGGCAAAGCCTTTGCTGCGAGCCGCATGGGCCACTACATGGGGATCTCTCTGCCACTACAACAGGGCCTGACGGATGATCAGGTGCTGCAGTCGGTAAAGGTGCCATCCGCTTGGTGCAAAACACACCTTGGGGACGCATGGCACGTCGATGCTCAGGATATTCTGAAGCATTACCACAACAGGCGCTGGGTGCCGCTGATGTGCGATACCCTCATCTCTGAGGAGATGATGGGAAAAATCAAAGGAAAGGAACCTGCGGGAGTTGTCCTGAAGCCGACGTTTGTCAGGTACTATCCGGAAAACTCGCTGGCTTGTCATCTGTTAGGCTATCCGGGCAAGTCCGGGTCGTTTACCAGCGGCGTGTTAATGCCGGACGAGCCGATGTGGCCTCAAACCGTAGGTGCAGCTGGCCTGGAAAAGAGGTTCGACAAGGAGCTGTCCGGCCAGCCCGGGGTCTACCGGGCGCTGTACGATGCCGAGGGCGGGATGCTGAGTGAGGAATGGGTGCAGCGGCCACGGGCGGGCTATACGGTGGTCACCACGATGGATCTTCAGTTCCAGAAGATTGTAGAAAAGGCGATGCGTGAGCACAGCATGCGCGGTGCTTTTATTATCATGGACGTGAGGACGGGTGATTTGATTGCGATCGCTTCAAATCCCGGCTATGACCTGAATAATTTTGCCTATGGCGTTTCCTCTGCCTATTACGGCAAGCTGCAGACTGATAAGGAAACACCGCTATTCTGCCGCTCGCTGGGCGGCACCTATCCACCGGCTTCGACCTTCAAAATAGTGACCTCCCTCGCTGCCTTGGAGGGAGAAGCAGTGGATCCGACCACTTATTTCAACTGCCCCGCTTTTATGAAGTTCGGCAGCTTGAGGAAATGGAATGCTAACAACAAAAGCATGGGTGACCTGAATGTAATTTCGGCGCTGAAGTTTTCCTGTAACACATGGATGTTCCAAGCCGCTAGGGCAGCTGGAGGCGATGCGCTCGCCAGCATGGCCAGCCGAATGGGTTACGGTGAAGCGCCCGGAACCTGCCTAGGCGAGCTGGAAAAACCCGGCCTGATGCCCACCCCTGAGTTTTACATGAGAAAGGGCGGCTCCATGAGCGGCGGTGTGCTGGCGAATGTCAGCATAGGCCAGGGCGAAGTCCTAGCTACGCCGGTGCATGTCTGCCAAATGATGGCTGCGGTAGCGAGGGGTGACGCGGTCCCCCGGCCCCGGCTGGTAAAGCAAATCCAAGACTTGGACGGACGCATCGTGCAGTACTTTCCCCCTACTGTGCGCAACACTCTAAACATCAGTAAGGAAAACATCGAGGCGGTGCGCAAAGGAATGAGAGCCGTCGTCGCCGGGGACGGGGGCACGGGCAGCCGCGGGGAAAACAGCTACGTTCCCACCGCAGCTAAAACGGGGACGGGAGAGTGGAAGCCGGAGAAGAACCAATATGTCGTTTGGTTCGCCGGGTTCCTGCCTTACGGAAATCCAGAGTATGCCTTTGCTGCGATCTATGAAGGAGATCCCGGAGAGGATACCATCAGCGGCGGCAAGAAAGTGGCACCCATCGTAGCGGAGGTTTTTAACAGCATTTACCGGATCAAGCGCTCGCGGGGTGATGCCCTGAAAGCAGGGAAAGCCGATGACGGTGAGGAAGAGGAGTCCGAGGACTCCAAACCGGTGGCTTCGCGTAAAAGGAAGAAGGGCACCGAATCCGGCAAACCGACCCGGCAAGTGACCGCCAGTGCCACGGCACCGGCTGCCGAAGAGAAAAAGGTTGGTGGCCTGCGTGGTTTCTTCCGCAGGCTCCGGGGCAAAGAAGTGCCGCGTTGATTTCCTGATGGAATTCTGGAAATTCAATCCTCTGGTGGCCGATTCATGAACCCAGTCTATAGTTTCTGCCATCACACTGCCGCTGCCCTCGCGAGGGCAGCCTTTGATTTCCGCGTCATCCATCCAGAGCGGCTCCTCACGGAGGGCCCGGTGCTCATCTGCCCGAACCACAGCAGCTACTTTGACCCGCCGCTGGCTGGTATCGCGTGGCAAGGCGTTCACTACCTAGGGCGACACACGCTGTATTCCAACCCTGTGGCGCGATGGCTTTTCCCACGGCTGCAGGTGGTGCCCATCGATCAAGACCGTGCCGGATTTGCGGGATTGAAGACCATCATCCGTCTCCTGAAGGAAGGGAAAAGAGTCATGCTTTTCCCGGAAGGTGCCCGGACCCTTGATGGGGCGTTGCAACGTGGGGAGCCAGGTGCAGGGCTCGTGGTCAGTAAGGCGCGGGCTCCCGTCCAGCCACTGCGGCTCTTCGGCGCATGGGAAGCGCTCCCTCCCGGTAGTGGTGCCGTGAAGTTGCGAAAGATCACGTTGGTGGTGGGTGAGCCGCTGCGCTTTGACCGTGAGGTGCTGCTGGAGGGGAAAGAAGGATACCAGGCAATCAGCGACCGGATCATGGCGGCCATCGCCGCTTTGCACTGTCCCCCAGACCGGATTCCCGAGCCGAGGTGATGAAGCTCAGCATTGTCATCCCTGCCTGGAATGAAGCACTGCTGCTTCCAGCTACGCTGGCGGCCGTAAAATCGTCTGCTCAGGAAGCTTTTTCGAATGCCGGGATCGCTTGGGAAATCATCGTGTGTGATAACAACTCCACCGATGCCACCGCAGCACTGGCCCGGGAGGCAGGCGCTACGGTAGTGCATGAACCGGTGAACCAAATCAGCCGGGCCCGGAATACCGGTGCGCAGTCAGCCAGTGGGGAGTGGCTGTTGTTCATCGATGCGGATTCCACTCCAAGCCCGGGGCTTTTTGTGGAGCTTTCAAAGGCATTGCAGGATCCTTCCGTGCTCTATGGCGGGACACGGATGGTAATGGATTCCGCCATCGGGGGCAGTCGCGCCGTCATTGGTTTTTGGCACCTTCTGGCTAGAATCATGAAGTGGGCAGCGGGTTCATTTTTCTTCGTCCGCCGCGCCGCCTTTGCCGGAGTGGGCGGCTTCAGCCAGGCGCTCTATGCGGCAGAGGAACTTGATCTCAGTGCCCGGCTCCGCGCTCTAGCAGGTGCGTCCGGTAAGCGATTTGTTTTTCTCAATGGCCCGCCTCTGCTCACCTCTGCCCGGAAGCTGAAGAGCTGGAGCATGGGATACCACGTGAGGCTCCTGTGGCGCATCATTGCCTCCGGCGGGGCCGCGCTCAAGGACCGCAGGGAATGCGGCATCTGGTACGAGCGTCGCTGAATTTCAGGCTCGCCGCCGCCGCCTCTGCAGGCCCAGCAATGTTCCTGCCACCACCACGCCCGCAGCGGCGGATGGTTCCGGGATCTGCATCAGTGTGTTGATCTGGTTCCGGTAAAATGAGAGGTCCGCCATGAAGGTATAGTTCCTGTAGACGGCAGTATTTCCCGGCTGCCCGTCGAATCCAGTCTGTCCGTCATCTATGGCAAAGGTGATCCCGGATAGCTGCCACTGGCCGCCCACTTTCGAAAAGACGCCACCACCGCTGTCTCCCACCAGTGCCTGGGCTTCATTTGGCTTCAACGGGTCACTGTCAAATCTTGTTAGGGTGCTGACGATATCGCCCACACCATCATTGACGTAAAAATTGTTTTGCTGGACGTTGTTATTCCCCCAGCGCATCGTCCGGCTTGTTGCGTCGGATTTGTAACCGGTCGCGTTGTGGGGATCCATAGCGCTGACCTCGCTCCAGATGTCATTCCCGGAACCGGCCACGGGCACCACGTTCCAGTAAGTCAGCGCGGGGTTGGCATCGATCCCGGCCCCGATCATGGTGACCGCAGAGCCTACTCCCGGCATAGAGGGGCTCACCACCAGAGATGGCAGTCCGGGGTCCGAAGCCAGCTGATACATTAACAAGTCAGTGTTGGCACTCAGGCCACCGGCGCCGTTGTTGGTGAGCTGATATCCCGGGCCGCTTTGAGGATAGGTGACCCCGTTGAGGGTCACGCTGCCCCCCCCGGCGTGAAAGGCTGTGATCACCCAGCGGTTTCCCAAGTAGACCGCCGTGGCGCTGTTCGAGTGATACCCCACGTTGGCCCAGCCGGGATCATCAGGCGGCGCGCTGGTGTTGCCCAGTCCGGAAGTGACCGTGACCGCCTCCGCGGAGCAGGCTAACATTAATGACAAAGCTACCAATTGTGAAATCTTCATTTTGTAACCTTAGCTGATTGCCCCCAGAGGTCCAGACAAAATTGAATGATTCTGATAGTCAATTCATTGCAAATTATTCATTTTTGAGACGCGGGAGAGCAATAAGCTTCGAATTGGAGAGCCAATCCTAGAATCAGGAGAATAAGCGAGAATGGCAGTAATTTTTATAAATTTCACATTTGCAAATAAATTGATTTGGTCTATAATTTCCGTTATTAATTGTCCCGTTTTCCTTTGAATGTCTGAATCCACTGTCATTTCCACGCTTTCTAGAAAGCTCCGCCTTCATGTGGCGGCAGTTTCCTATTTTTTGAGCAGGGTGATGACGGTTTGTTACTTTTTGGCTGTCCCGGCGTGGTATGTCAAGTTTGGGGTGATTTCCTGGCCGTATTTGGCCGGCGGAGCATGGCTTTGTGCGATAGTCATAGGAGTTTACTACGTCGCTGCTTCGCCCCTGCATTGTGCTGTTTGCGGAGCGCCGGTCATGCTGGATGGAGGGCAAAAGAAGCACCCGTACGCTAAAAGGCTGCTTTTTATGAGCCAGCGGGCGAGGGTAGCATTCGATGTTCTGTTCCACCGGAACTACCATTGTATGTATTGCCATACCCGCTGCCGCTGCAAATCACAGGGCAGTACCGGGGACAACGCGCGAGGGACCAAAGCTAAGCGGCAGGCCGTAGCTCAGGGCGCTCCAGCTACTCCTCCGGTAGTGGTGCCTTTCTCTTCTGTGTTTGGTCAAGACGCCAGTGTGGATTCGGTTTTCGGAGGAGGGGAGGTTACCGCTCCGGTCTCCACTTCCGCTGAGGCTGCCGGGCAACGGAAGGTGGGACCGGATTTCACGTCTGCCCCAACCAAAGAGAGCCCTTGGTCGCAGAGCCCGATCATTACCATGCCGATTGCCCTGACCGGGCCGACTGCGCCGCCGAAAGTGGGCACCGAGCCGGTCATGCCGTTCAGTGCCATTACCGAGCCGGTGATGCCGTTCAGTGCCATTACCGAACCGGTCATGCCGTTCAGTGCCATTACCGAGCCGGTCATGCCGCATCGTGCGGCTACGGAGCCGGTCATGCCGTTCAGTGCCATTACCGAACCGGTGATGCCGCATCGTGCGGCTACCGGGGTAGTTCCGGCGGTAACCAATGAACCTAACATGGCAAAGCCTGCTGCCGGACTGTCGCCTAGCACTGCACCGCTGAACAACCCTTTCCTTGCCGCAGCGGCGGGGGTCAAGCCCTCCCACGGCCTCAAACTGCCCCCCATGGAGCCCATCACCGGCATTGTCCCGCTGGGGCCATCCAGAAATGGTCAGCCGACGGGTCTCTCTCCTTTTCTGCCAACTAATACAACAGCGGGGATTGAGCCCCCAGCCTCACCGCACCCCGACCCAACTAATATGAACACCGAGAATAGAGCCATTACCACACCTCCTTTCGTCCAGGACTTTCCGCTGCTTTCCAGTGTGGGGCCTGAGAGCCAGCAACAGAGTCCTCCATGGACGCTTCCATCAAGTCCCGCGCCACACAGGATAGCCCAGCCCCAGGCCATGCCACAATCTCCGTTCCTTTCTCCTCCCTCAGACTCCACGCCGATCTCGCCGCTGCGGCCTCCCCAGCAGATGGCCCGGCGCAGTGTTGCTCCAGTAGAACTACTCCAATCTCCGGACCCCGCACCCTCGCCTGAGCGGATCAGTCTGCCAAACCTAGCAAAAGAAGGTCCGCGGGGCCCGCTGCCTGCTGCTTTCACAGCTCCTGTTCCACTGCCCTATTTGCCGGTCGCTGCTCCGGGGGCGGAGGCGCGAGTTGCCATTCAGCCCATCATCTCACCCGCGACGGTGCTACCCACCAACCGCTCTGCCTCCACCGGTGCCGGTGTCGAGTATGCTCAGTCGCCGGTTGCGGCTCACACCGGGTTTAAAATTCCGGAGGAGGCTGTGCCGCCGCCTGCTGCCACTTTCGCTCCCCACGTTGTCTCATCAGCGCCTGTGAATGCAACGCCCACACCTCCGCCAGTGCCTGCTGAGCATTACACCCCAGTGGCTCCTGCGCTGTCTGCACCAGCAGCTGCCGCACCTTCCGCGCCAGTGGCTGCTGCACCCCCTGCGGGTAGTGCGGCCCCGCTGGTGAACGAGATCGTCAATGTCCTCGCCAGCAGCCAGCAACAAATAACCAATGCCTTCAGCGGGCTGATCGAAAAGCTGCAAGCAGTGATGGTGCATACGGCGCAGCCACTGCCGCCAGCTCCGGTCTATCAAGCGCCCGAGCCGCTGCCACTGCCGCCGGCACCGGTCTATCACGCGCCCGAGCCGCAGCCACTGCCACCGGCACCGGTCTATCACGCGCCCGCGCCGCTGCCACTGCCACCAGCACCGGTCTATCACGCGCCCGCGCCCGCGCCGCTGCCACTGCCGGCGGCACCGGTCTATCAAGTGCCCGAGCCGCAGCCACTGCCACCGGCACCGGCACCGGTATATCACGCGCCCGCGCCGCTGCCGGTTGAGTATGAACCAGAGCCGCTGCCCGTGCGGCACCAGTTCCTGGAGCCGGTAATGGCCCCTGCCATCGCACTGCCGCCGCCTGTTCAGGATACGGCTCCAAGACGCCGCTTCGCCCGTCCAGCCGTGGCTGCGGCTCACCTCAACCAAGTGATTGATGAAGCCTTCGCACAGCAGACGCCCCCCGCAGGTGAGGTGGACTACAGCCCTGTGCGGCCAGCTCCCCCACAATATGCGCAGGCTTATTCTGTCCCTGCGCCGGCGCCCGCCATGCCCGCAGCGGCAGTGCGCCCGCATCCCGCTTCATTTGCTGACCCTGGCATGGCGGCTCCCGCTCAGCCGCGGCGTGCGTCCGGTTCTGCCGCGCTGCCTCCTTCCCCCATGCCCTTCCCTCAGGCTCAGAATCACAGCAATCCGTTCGCCATTGCGGGGGACCTTGATGGCCACCCGGCGCCGTGGCTTCCACCTGGATCCTGATCCTCGATTTCACATCCCACCTGACAGATCCCATGCGTTTCCTTCCTGTTATCCTCCTCCTGGCCCTGCCAGCTCTAGGCCGTGCGGGACTGCTTCCGCCCTTCCCGGCAGAGAGCGCGCCTCCGGACTCATCACTGCACGCTCCTGTTCCTGCGGAAACGGATGCCGACCTCGCTACCAATCTTGCTGCCCAGCTGGTGAAGCGTCAAGCCTCCCGCAAGGACAAGGTCGTCAGCACGATCCCATCCCGCACCAAATCGCCAGCCCGCCCCGTATTCTCTCCGCGGCGCATCGTGGATGCCCCTTCTCCGCCAGTGGTGCCGGCGTACCTGCCTGCTGTCCTAGATGCCCCCATTGAGGGAGATCTCACCGCTGATGCCGGCAGCGTGGCGCCGGTCACTACTTTGCAAACCAGCAGTGAGGGCGAGCCTGACCTGAGTACACTGACAACCGGGGCCACTGCGTCAGAGATCCCCGCGCCCGAGGGGCCATCCGCCGCCCTCTTGCCTTCGCTGGATGAGATGGCTAGTGTCAGCCTGTCGGCCGCGCACGACTTACCTGCCGAGGAATTGCTAACTGAACTCGACAGCGCCCCGGAACCTGATGTATCGGTCGCCCGGGAGGAACTAGTTCCGAAGCCCACCTCCGGCAGCAGCGCCATAGAGGGGCCCGTGTTCAGGATCAATGGAGCCGAGGCTGTGGCCTACACGCGCCGGCTTGGCTACCGCTTTACCCCAGCCGGCGGGAACGGCCCGCGCGATGGCGTCCATACCGTCGCCTCCCAATTTCCCCGCGTGCTCAGCAGCGAAGTGAATGAGACCTTCCTCAGCCAGATGCGGCCACCTGCCGCATGGACGCTCGCGGAGACTTCCAACACGTTTTTCATGTTTTGTGATAGCCGGTACAATGCCGTGCGGCTCAATCCCGGCTGGCGAATCCGCGGGATCAAACTAAACGGTCCTAACTGGGAATGGGTCGCCTGTCCCCGCAGCGGTGCCGCCACGGCCAGCTTCTCCGTCCGCATCTACGCCTACAAGAATCCCCATGCTCCCAATTCGGTCGTGCAACTCACAGGGCTCACACTGGAAGGTCCGGAAGGCGCCACCGACTGGCGCATGGCCTTCCCCTCACTAAGAGAAAAAAATGCCCAGCCCAAAGAAGCCCCCATACAGCCAGTGCAGCCAGCTGCACTCGCGTCTAGGGCAACTCAGTAGCTGGGCGATAAGTAGAGCGCAGGGCGATAAGTGGACGGGGGGGGGACTAGCGGCTGCGCTACGCGGCGGCAGGAGCACTCGCAGTCAAACGCCGGATAAATGCCGCTGGGTCTCCTTCACCACCCCACGCATGAAGCAGTGAGCGGCCATTCGCGGAACTGGGAGGAAGAGCGGACATGATTTGCTTTTCTCTTTTCTCTTTTCTCTAAGTATCGGCATTCGGGAAATGCCGACACATTTTTTGGTCTCCATGGCATTTTATTTGCCTCTGTGTTGGATTTGCCGCAGGGAGGCGGGAGCGCAGCCATGGCAATTGCCGTGGAAAAGCCGCGTTCTCTGAGCCGGGAGCCGGGAAAGATTTCTGAAAGTTTCTGTCCGCACATGGCCATCCTAGAGCGAAAGATAGGTAACCATGGAACTTTTTCATTCAGATTTCAGCCGGTATCGCGCCACGGGGGCGCAAGATGCTTTTCGTGCCGTGGTGGAGAAACATTTGCCCATGGTGCTGGGCGTGGCGGCGCGGCGGCTGGGGCCTCATGCGGCGCAGGCGGAGGATGTGGCGCAGGCTGTTTTTATGAGGCTGGCGCGCTGCGCACGCGGGCTGCCAGCGGACCTCGAACCGGCGTCGTGGCTGCACCGGCAGGCGGTGCGGCTGGCCATCGATGCCGTACGCCGCGAGGAACGCCGCCTGCGTCGCGAATCTACTGCCGCTGCCACTATGAATACGCCCACTGACCCCACGCCGGAAGCCTCACGCGCCGCGCTGCTAACCGATGCCGCCTTGGATTCCCTGCCTGCCGCGGAGCGGTCCGCGCTGGTGCTGCGCTATCTGGAAGGACGGCCCCTAGCCGAAGTCGCCGTCATGACCGGCTCCACGACAGAAGCGGTACGCAAGCGCATCGCCCGCAGCTTGGAAAAACTGCGCGCCTTTCTCCAACGCCGGGGCGTGATCCTGTCCGCCGCCGCGCTCGGCTCATTGCTAACGGAACAAAAAGCAGCCGCCGCAGTGGCTCCAGCACTGGCGGCGAAGATCAGTGCCGCCGTCGTGAATGCAGCACCGGCAGGCTGGACCGGCG
>JAYVJI010000779.1:0-3938 GCA_043769435.1 Verrucomicrobiota bacterium | reverse complement strand
GAAAAAAGTCAGGAAAACGGGCTTCGGCTGATGGGTAACTTTCTCACGGCCCACCTTGCCTGAAGCGTAGATACTTATGAGCCCGGCGGGGAAGTGCTAACGGAATGACCGCCATCTCAGCCTTCTCAGGCCTGCGCCCACATTTCCGGGCAACTATAATAGGAAAACCCGGCACGGTCGTGGCCCTCGCGCTCACCGCTGCCCTCACCGACCTCGGTCGCGCATGGGGAAATGCCGCGCTTTTCACCGGCGGGATCGGCGCGCTCCTCTTTTGCTGGCTTAAATTTCAGGGCTGATGGCTGATCTTGGCTGATTTTCAGTCTTCGACTCCCGATTCTAATCTAAGATGATGTGTCTGTCACCCCGAAGGGATGCCAAGCATTAGCCGTGGGTTGAGCGAGGCACGAGCGATACCCACGGAGCGCCGTCCCGCGCCTCATTCGATCCCGGAGGGATCGCTGCGCGCTTGGAGAAACGGCCACGCGTGTGGTCATGTCGGTGACGCTCGCACCCCTCCGGGATGCGGGATTGATCGGGACGGTTTTCCGGTGGTGTCGTTGCTTCGCTACTCGACCACCGGCTAATAGCTTTGAACCCTCCGGGTTCAGGTTTAGAGAAGGGATTCCAGGCCCAAGAATTCCGCAAGCGACTTGAGAGCTATCCGGTGTACACCTGTGGTAGACTCTAGTTGGGTGAGGAGGCGCAAGTGCCCAGAATCACGATCCGCCTTGCAATCCATGTGTCCGATGAAAGCATCACGATTCAACAATGGGAGGGCGTAGTAACCGCGCACTCGCTTCTGTGGCGGGACGTAGACTTCCCAGCGATAGTCGTAATTCCAGACCGCCTCGGTCACACGACGGTCATAGATGATGGGGTCCAGCGGCGCGATTAGAAGGGCGGTCTCGGAGGCGTCTGAGGTTTCGAGAAGCGGTAGATCGGAGCGCAAAACATGCAGCTTCGGCGATGCCCGATCTGCGAGCGTCGCCGGCACAACTTCGTCATGGAGGAGTCGCAGCTCCGTAGCTTTTAGCACCGCGAGCCGACGCTGACGCAGCTTCAACTGTGCGAGCCAATGCTGGGTCTGCGCTTCCGTCGGCGTGGGAGACGCGAGCGTTGAGGCGGGTAGCACTTTCTCTGGGAGATCGTAGTAGCGGCGATTCGCCTCACGTTTCGCGATGAGCACACGGCCATGGAAGAAGAGCTTTTGCAGCGTGCTCTTCGCTAATGTCGTGCTGTCCCATGCGTGTTGCTTTGCCTTCCGCTCGCTCAGAAAATCCTGCGAACACAGCGAGCCCTCCTCGGCGATGCGGCCGAGCAACGACTTCGCAAAGCGCTTCTCCTCCCCCGTGAGTTGCCCGGACCAAACGCTGTCGCCTTGCGCGCGCGCATGCATCGCCCGTTGCAGGTGAGGCCATGCCTCCAGCGGGAGCGCCGCCAGATTTTGCGAATCAGGCAGGTGATGCTCAAAGGCCGTGCGCTCGCCGATGCGATGGAGATGACTCATTAAATCATGCTCTCGATAGCCAACTACGCGATGTCGCAGGATGTGATCCTGCATCCGTCCGCAGACGTTGATCGGGTCGATCTGCACAAAACCAAGATGAGCCAGTGCCACATCAATGCTCGAAAACAGACCCGCCAAACCCGTGGCCCGCAGCAAGAAGCGGCGAGCCACGAGGGAGGGAATGCTGAGACCTTGCGCCATGCCGAACGCGCTACTGCGCCAGCCAAGCGCCGTCGATCGTCAATGAGCCGCCCGACATGAAGCTGGAGGTATCACTGGCGAGGAAGAACACAGGGTGTGGGATCTCATTCAACTTCGCGGCGACCGCTGAGCACGATCTTAGCGCCAGCTTGGCCGAAGGCGAGGGCACTTGCTTTTCCGATGCCGCTGGTGGCTTCGGTGATAAGGATGCCTTTGTCTTTGAGTGAGGTGTGGTTCATGTACTTTTGAGTTGGTTAGAGGAAAAATTCGGCCACGTTTCTGTGGTGCGAGGATCGGCCAGAGCACTCGTCCAAACCGCATGTCTCCTGAGATACTATCGCTATCGTTCGCCAAGGCAAGGCGAGACACCTCTTTAAAGAAGTCTAGGCTTGACCACGCGAGACCGTGCTTATAATGCCGTTAAAAACTTGATTTATCTGTCAGCCATGATCCAAAATATTCTTCTCGCCCTCGCCCTCGTTTTCGTTGGTTTTCTCATTTTCGGCTTCGTTAAATCCAGCGCGCTCAAATCGCTCCGGATCGAAAAATCAGTCACGATTCCCGCCGCTTCCGAGAAGGTATTCGAGATGGTGCAATACCTTGAAAAATTTCCGCAGTGGTCGCCATTCCTCGCGCAGGACCCCGGCTTAAAGTATAATTTAGAAGGCGTGGATGGTCAGCCGGGTGCCCGCTACCATTGGAACGGACGCGGCGGAAAAGATGTCGGCTTTCAAGAAATCGTCGAAGTGAAACCGCACGATCTGATCCGGATGCGGTGCGACATCACCAAGCCCTTCGTCGCCAAGCCAACCTTCGACTACCACTTCCAACCTTCTGCCCAAGGCATTGAGGTCAAACAAATCTTCCAACTGCAAACGGACGCCGTCAGCGCCTTTTTCATGTGGCTCTTCGGTGCCAAGGCAGAGATGGAGAAGACGAATCAGCAGGGCTTGGATCTGTTGAAAAAAGCCTGCGTTAGTTAGGTGATTCGGGTGGGGTGGTGGGTGCTAGCAGGTCGAAATCCGCAAATGTTGGCATGTGGGGCTACAACAACTCACACTTGCTGCGGTTCACAGAGGAAGCACTCGCCAGAGGGTTGTAAGGCCAGAAGCCTCATGCAGGGCTTGATGCATCCGCTACACAACGGCTACGGAATTTCGGTTCCACGGCCCACCCTCGAAGCTGGTGCGGTAGGTGCAGGCATCGGAGGCGCTGCCTACCTTGGCTACCAACTGGGAAGCGGTGAATGAGTGTGACAAAGGCAGATGCTCTGGCGAGTGCTCGGCAAGAATGCTCCCGGCGTGAATGGTCGTGGGTTGAACCTGTTCTTGTTCACTGGGGCTTCTTCAACTTCACGGTCCGAACGAATACGAGATGTCGAGGAGGCAACGCCTGCTTCCGTGTTCGCAAAAAGGATGGGGCGATCTTGTCCGCTGACTTTGCCCCAAAGTAACCGGCGCAACTCCCGATTCACCGCTGTAGCTCCGCCCCCGCGTGGCTGAGCTTGCGCGAGGGATGGAAGCAGGGTATTCGTAGAGAACATGTATCCACTTTCTCCGCGTTATCGCTTACGGTGCTTCACTCTCGCTATGGCCGCGATGTATGGCGCCACTGGGGGTATTCCGGCCATTGCTGCCAGTGAAAGCACAGCTGTTTTGCACGAGGATACTGAAAGTGAAATGGGGGATGCGGCCTCGGAAGGGGATTGTGTGCTGGCTCTGGATAGAGCTGCGGTTCTCGATGCTGAGGGTGGCTGCCGGTTAGTAGCACTGGAGCCGCCGGCCACGCTGCTGGATTTATCCGCGAGGCTGGCTGGACTGTCGGCTGAAGGCCCAGCCCTGCCGGTTGCTTGCCCAGCCGGCGCTGCGCGCAGACTGTGGAATTGGCGAATCATTACCAAAGACATCAGGGTCCGCATGGTAAATGATATAGCCCAAAAGCTGTGCATCAGCGGCGGGTTGACCCTGCAGTCCCGGCCCGGGTATGCGCCGGGATGGGCCATCCTGTCTGCGCCGGATCCGATGACCGCCCTAGCAGCTGTGGAGGTGATCCGCAAGACACCCGGCGTCGTGGAAGCGGATGTGCTCAGTGGCCGTTTCAGACACAAGCGCGCCAGTCCGAATGATCCGCTTTTTGGCGATCAATGGCACCTGCTCAACAGTGATCTTTCACGCACGCATGTGAATGTTATTCCCGTCTGGAACTACGGCGGCACGGGTGGGATCCTTGG
>JAYVJI010000778.1:0-6890 GCA_043769435.1 Verrucomicrobiota bacterium | reverse complement strand
CGGCATCGTCCGCCTTGGTGGCCGTCTGGTTTTTGTCAGGAAACAACACGCGCAGGGAAACATCTGTATCCAATGAAAGCACCTGCCCCCGGTAGAGCGTCCGGTCTTCCTGGCTTAACACGGTGTTTACTTTAAAGTATTCCCTGAGCGCGCTCAGCGCCCCGTTATGCATGGCATCACCATGTGTTAGGATAACGCCATCAATATCATTGACGGCGGACTTGATGAGGAAGGGCTTCACTGTGCCCATCCAGTGCCACAAGCCGCCGGTGTCGATGAGCCAACGCCTGCCATTGGGAGTATCCACGAGGATGGCTCCCCCGCCCTGCTTCAATGCGAGCACGGTGACCTCACACACGCGGCCCCGCCAGAGCCGGGCGGGATCCACATGGACGCTCGCACCCGGGAGCCCGGCGAAAAATTTTGCTGAAGAAATGCTGGCGGCGGCGAGCAGACTGTTAGTGTGATTAAAGATGACGCTGAGCGTAGTCCACTGGCAGGCGGCGGCGAGCAGCGAGGCGCAGGCGAGAGCGAGGACACAGCCGGAGAGGAAAACGAGCACCAGATTCGCCAGGATACCGGAGGGCGATATCATCCTGAACCAGGGAACAAGGAGCACGAGAGATCCCAGAGTGGCGGCAGTGGAGACGGCAATGGAATCGACAAGGGTGCGGCGGATCCAATCCCAGATGTGGTGCCCTGTCTGCCAGAGTGACGGCGGCAGAAAAGGGTCGGGATAGCGGAGCACTTTGGCTGCTGTCATAAGGCCCAAAGCGATGGGCGGCTGCAGGGCCGCGATGGATAGCAGCACGGCGAAGGAGAGCGTGAAGCCAGGCTGGTACAACTGCTGGGTATCCACGGCCAGGAGCATCAGCGCAGCGAGGCCGAGGCCATTGAGCATACGGCCTTCACGGCCAAAGACCGGACCGATGAGCAGGGCGGAGGTCATGATCGCGGCGCGCCAGGCACTGGGCCTCATGCCGCTGATGAAAACGTAGAAAAACATGAGCGGCACTGCCAGCGCCACCAGCATCCGGGGACGGAGGCTGAAGGGAGCGAGGATGGACTGGATGATGATCATGAACATGGCGACATGAAGTCCACTGACGCTGAAGATATGAATCGTACCGCTACGGCGAAAGGCATCGGTGATGTCTTCCGGGGTGCGTTCCTCTGAGCCTAACACCATGGCCTTGATCACGAGTGCGGCTTCAGGGGCATTCTCCAGTTCACGTGTGACCGCCTCCGCCATCCATGACCGGCATTTGAGGGCGATGTCGATGTACCATTTGCCATTTCCTGTGCTGCCTTGTTCTAGGCTGCCGACTGACGCACGGCTGATGAAAGCAGCGCTTTCCCCCCTGCGCCGCATCCAGGCGGAGCGGTCGAACTCTCCTGGATTCAGCGGGGGCGCGGGGCGCATCAACTCTCCGGTCACAGTGATGCGCTGGCCATACCGCGGCGCCTGAGCATAGCCGCGCAGGGTGGTGACGACGGTTCGCCCTCCGGCCAGCCAAGGCTCACCATTGATCACGAGGGATTCTATCCGGCAGGGAAAGGTCATGCTGGTTTCCTCAAATCCCGGCACTGGTTCATCCATGACGATGCCGGTCATGACGCCCCCTATCCCAAATCCCGGGGCGCACTCAGCTGCGAGCCTAGTCCGCAGCGGATCGGTGTCACAGGTTTGGTGAGTGAAGGCAAAGACGAGGAGGCAAAAGGCCAACAGGGCGCTGCGGCATGGGCGGTCGCAGGCGATGCCGCCTGCGATGGTAGCAGCCAGTGCCCAGAGCCACCACGGGAGCGCCGCTAGGTCCGAGATCAAAATGCCAATGCAGGCCGCGAGGGCGAGGAGAAACAGCGGCTGAGTCAGGAGGCTGCGCAGGGATTTCCTGATAAATCCCGCGAGGCTTTCGGACACCACGGCGACTGTTTTCCCGCCGCTCATTATCCGACTGCCCGCCCCATGTATTCCTCACTTTCGAACTGCTGCAGCTTGATGGCAGCGGCCGCAGCGTGAGGCGTCCCCGCGTGGAGCCGCATCAGGTTTTGCAGATGCCGGGCAGCCTGCCGGTACTGCTTAGCCCCGCCGCAAACATCTCCTAGCCGCAGGAGCAACCGTGCGTGTTCCTCCGGAGGCCAGTCGCGGGCAGCCCCCGCCTCCAAGGTCTGGATCGCGGCATCACCATCCCCGTCCTCATTTTCCTGCAGCCGCGCCAGCTCGATCCATGCGCGCCAGTCAGGATGCCCGCCGTCCATGATGGCCCGGAAGGCTGCGGCCGCCTTCTCTGGCTGGCCGGAGGTCACGAGGGCCATGGCTTTCTCAAATGGCCCCATCCGAGCCCGTTCCCCGGGAGAATAAAAAATCTCGCCCACGATTTCACTGAGCCGCGGCAGGAAGTATTTCAGGAGGAAAAACCCGCCAGAGGCCGCCCCCAGCATGCCATAGAAAAAAATCACGAGAGGGCTCCTCCAGCCATCGGGCGGGACCGGGAGTTCGCCTATGGTATTCCCTGAGACGAGGTCTACCATCACCACTGGAGCCTCCGGTTTGCGGGACTCATTTATGGCACTGGTGATGCCCAGCACAGCTAGGACCAATGCGATGACCGGGGGCAGATAGTAAGACATGGGACTGTGCCCATAGCCGCGTTCAGGTATCAGGCAATTGCAATAACCGGTTCAATCAATCTTCGTCTTCATCCGGAGCGATGAGCACCTCGCGCGGCTTGGCGCCGTCTCCAGGCCCGATGAAGCCGCGCTGTTCAAGGAGGTCCATCATGCGCGCGGCCCGGCCATAGCCCAGGCGCAGTTTTCGCTGGAGCAGGCTGGTGCTGGCTTTACGCTCGGTCATGATCACTTCGATGCAGTTTTCCAGGGCCGACTCATCCTCTGCGCTTAGTTTTTCCAACTCCTTGGGCCCGTCTCCGCAGGCCTGCTGCACCTCGCGGTCATAGACTGGCTTTGCCTGGTCGTTGCAATGGGTGACCACGCTTGCTATCTCGTCGTCAGTGACAAAGGCCCCTTGGGCGCGGATCAGCTTGCTGGAGCCAGGCGGCAGGTAGAGCATGTCGCCTTTGCCTACCAGTTTTTCTGCGCCCTTGGTGTCCAGAATAACCCGGCTGTCCAGGGCGCTGGAGACCTGAAAAGCAATCCGGCACGGGACGTTAGCCTTGATGGTTCCGGTGATGACTTCCGCCCGTGGAGTTTGCGTCGCGAGGATCATGTGAATGCCGGCTGCCCGGGCCTTTTGCGTGATGCGCTGGATGAGCGCCTCCATGTCGGCAGGGGCAGTCTGCATGAGGTCAGCCAGCTCATCAATGATGACCACGATGTAAGGGATCTGGTCGGGAACTGTGTCTTCATCCTCATCATCGACGCTCTCCTCAGCGAGGATGGCGCTGTCGTCCCAGACATTGTCCGCTGGCTCCTCCTCTGCAGACATTCCCGGAGCTATGGCCACGTGCATGGCCAAGGCCGGCGCCTGTTCATCCTCGGTGTCATACGGCTGATCCTCCCACGGTGCCGGATCCACGTCCTGCATGGCTCCGACCACACTGCCTGCTTCTGGAGCCTCCCCGGCTGCCTCTTCTATGATGATCTCTTCATCTTCCGACTCATCATTATAGATCAGATCACCTTCCGCCGGGAAGTCCTCAGCGGCTGGCAAATCACCTTCCGGCGCTTTGATTACCTCCTCTGCAGGAGATGGCAATTCATCAAACAAGGGCAGCAGCATGGTGCCGTTCTCATCCACTCCAGGAGAGGCCGGGCGGGTTCCCCGGACAATGGCGCTCTTTTCCTTCACAGGAACTACTTTGGGCTTTCTCGCGTTGAACGATTCGAAATTCCTCACTCCTTCTGCGGCAAAGAGCCGGTAGCGGTGTTCCATTTCATTGACCACCCAGCGCAGTGCCATGATCACTTTTTTGGGATCTGTCACCACCGGCACCACGAGGTGCGGCAGGCTGTTATATGTCTGCATTTCCACGACCTTCGGGTCGATCATGATGAAGCGTAACTGCTCGGGCGTAAATTGAAAGAGGAGGCTGCCGATGATGGAGTTAATACATACAGATTTTCCGCTGCCGGTGGCACCAGCTACCAGCAAGTGCGGCATGGCCGCCAGATCGGCTACGATCGTGTTGCCATAGACATCCTTGCCTAGCGCGAGCGGGAGCTTTTGTTTGGTGCGGGCGAAGGCGTCATCCTCCAGTAATTCCCGCAGCGGCACGGCGACTTTTTCGTTATTCGCGATCTCAATGCCTACGGTGTCCTTGCCGGGGATCGGTGCGAGGATATTGATCCGCTCAGCCTTGGTGGCACGGGCGAGGTCAGCCTCCAGCGCAGATATCCGGTTTACCCGCAGACCTTCGCTAGGATAAATCTCGTAACGCGAAATCGTAGGCCCGCGGGTGATAGGACCGGGCGTCACGTCGATGCCAAATGTCTCGAGCGTACGAATGATAGTGCGCTGGGTCTCCCGCAGCCCGGTTTCATCCAGCTTGATATCACCAGCGTGCTCATCCCAGTGCAGCATGTTCAGCGGAGGCAGCTGGTAGTTGGAATAGTCTGGACTGCCCGCCTTCACCTTCGCGGGAGGAGCGTCAGGATTTTGCGGCTTCGATTGCAAGCGACGCCACTCGGCCAGCGAAAGTCTGGGCTCACCTGTAGGCGCGATGCGCCGGGAGCCATCAATGATCAATGGCTCCGGCTCCGCTGCGGGGACCAGTGCTGCCGCCGCCATGACCTCCGCGGCCCGGGTCACCCGGCCTGCGGCATCAATGACCAGCAGCGCCTCGTCCTCTTCCGGTACATCCGCCGGTTCAGGCACCTTCCCGCCAGGTGTCCGCCGGGTTTTACCCCGCGCGGATTTCGCCGTCACCGGATCATCCGCCGAGGGGGCCAGCTCTTCCCAGGCGAGGTCCGCTGGATCCAGCGTCCCGACCGTCGGCAGCGCCACATGAGTAGCCCCACCAGCCTCAGCGATCTCCGCTAGGCGAAGCTCGCGCTCCAGACGCTTGCGCTCACGCTCCATCCTGCGCTGCTCACCCATCAGGCCCAGCGCTTCTGCTTCCTCTACCGCCAGCACCCGCTGATGATGCCGGCCGGTCAGCCGTTCCACTACCTGATACCAGGCACGGCGCAGCTTGAGCGCTAGCACTGATGGTCTCACCCCGGTCAGCAGCACTAGGCCGCTCACGTAGGCCAAGACAGAAAGCACCATACCCCCGATAGTGCCGATGGTATTTTTCGCCATTGAGTGTCCCAACCAGCCGATCCCTCCGCCTGGTCCCAGAATGTTATAGTCCCGCCACCAGTTTTGAAAAAGGATGGTCTGCGACCCCAGGAACACCGCACCGCCCGCCAAAAACAAACCCGCACCCGCCAGCGGACGAGGCAAAAGATTCATTCCCATCAACAGCCGGGCCATACCCAGCCAGATCATGCAAAGCGGCAAAAGGTAGGCCATCCCACCCAGAAGAAAAATACTGTATCCGGCGAGCACCGCACCTATCGGCCCCATCACATTGTGCACCGGGTCGTTTGCCGGGCTGCGGCTGGAAAACCTCACCCATGAAGGCAAGTCATCCGGCGTGTAGCTTGACAACGCCAAGAACCAGAACGCGCCCCCGACGACAAACAACAACCAGACGATCCCCGTCCGGCTGGCACTGAAGGCTTCCGGATCGTCCTGATGGTGGGTAGGTCGACGATTACTCATGTTGGCTAATAATTTTAAAAATTTCCCGCTCTACTCGATTGCGGCAGACGTGGAAATTATACTTTATTCCCATCTCTTCAATCTTGAAATTCAGGAAAAGTTAAATTTTTTGGGAAACCAATACCATTGGAGAATTCCACATTCCAAAGCAACGTGCTCTGCGGTCCTTGACTTGAGCTGGATTATCTGGATTTGAATTAGGGTCTTGAGAATTCCTTGGATTTTGGAACTTCGTTTTTCCCTACTCCTTTTCCACCTGCGCCATCCTGAACACCCGCCCGGGCCGGCGGATCCGGAGGTCGGCGATGCTTAGGCAAGTGATCTCGAAGGCGACTTCAGGTAGCAGCGGCTCCCATTCCTTGACGGGGACATCGCTAACTATAAAAACCCGGGTATGCCGTTCCACCCCGGCAAGGGCGGCCATCATGAGACCGGGATCCTTTTCGCCATGGCGGCGAGCCCCGGCCAGCAGATGCAACGCTTCCTCCATGGCACCGGCACTGTGGACCGGCAAGGTCGCCCAGGCATTGAATGAAGCTACAAGATCGAGCGGGATGGAGCGTTCCTGACAATGCATGAGCAGGCCACAGAGCAACTCCATCGCCCCCTCAAAGGCATCTACATTTTGCCCCGGCCGCTCCCCGGAAATACTGTGAAACACGATGAAATACTTCTCAGGCAAAGGGCGGTCGTATTGCCTGACCATGAGCCCCTGCGAGCGTGCTGACGAAGGCCAGTGTATTTGCTTCAGACGGTCTCCGGGCTGGAAAGGCCGGACGCCATGGAAGTCGCCCATCCAGTCACGGTGGACACTTTCAGCCTCATCCACATCGACAGCCGCCGTCTCCACCGCCTCCTCCAGAGTGCGGTGCTGCGCCGGGCGGGGGAAAACTGTCACTGCCACCTTGTCCCGCACCTCGCGCGTGGTCCGCCAGATGCCAAGGGGCCATGTCGAGACCATGCGGGCTGTCGTGCGCAGGGCATCACCGCGCCGCAGCAGCCGGGTGGAAAAAGTCCGCGTGCAGGCCCCGCCCGCAGAGGCCAGCCATGCAGCGGTCATCCCCCGCTCCCCCGGCCCGCTCACGCCATCCTCCACCTCGATGCCGAACGCATCCAGACGGGGACGGTCATTGATAAGCGTCAGATCCATAGTGAACAACTGACC
>JAYVJI010000777.1:0-6004 GCA_043769435.1 Verrucomicrobiota bacterium | reverse complement strand
GCCGCGCTTGTATAGATCTTCATCGCACACCCCAAAAGCAGATGTATGCACGGGATTTATAAAATCCTTCTCTTCGATAAGCCGATCCCATCCGTTAGGCAAAGTATAGCTGGTGATGAAATCGAACGTTCCCCGGCCAGCGTAAACGAACAGCGAGTTATAGCCATCGCGCTTGAGGACGGTAGCCAGAGTCTCCACTCCGTCAGTGCGGTCACGGGCGAGGATACTGTCTCCTGGCAGCGGCGGGAAGCTCGAAAACACAGCTTCGAATCCCCGGATGGTGCGGTTACCATCAGCAAAGATGTTCGTGAAGAGCAGAGATTCCTCTGCTGCTATTTTATCCATCTTCCGGGTGAAACTTTCTGCGACTCCTTTTTTGTTTTTGCGGCCTAGCACGCCCCAGAATTCCGACCCTAGGCTTTCCTCCAGCAACAGGCAAACATTGAGCTTGGGCCGGGCGGGATCTCCGGGAATGCGCCGCTGCAATGAGGCTCTGGCGCTATCCAGCCATGCTGCTTGGCCGGGGTCTTCGCTGGCTGGAAGTCCGGGATTGAGCGGGGGGGGCTCATCCACCGGCGGGCCGGCAAAAGTGACACCCGGTTCCTCTAAAAGCCGGCGTGCATTCCGGAAGGCTCCGGCACGGTCCATGACCGCATAGTTCCGGGCATAGTCCAGATTCCGCGTCCATGCAGCCCGCAGAGCGGTATGCCAGCCGTTATTTGCCAGCGCCTGGGTCACGGGATGCGCCTGGAATCTTACTGGCTCCGGCCAGATGGTCAGCAGCCCACCCAGAGCGATGGCCAGCCAGATGAGTGTCGCCTTCCATTGCCGCGCGGTGCCTTGCGCACGCCATACCGGGGAATAAAACCGGTAAGCAGCGAACACGATCACCGCCGTGATCCCCAGCACTCCGCTCAGTATCGCCGGGAGCGGATAGCTTTCCCGAATATTTGTTGTGACCTCATGCGGATAAGTGATGTAGTCCACCGCCACCGTGTTGAAGCGCTGGTTGAATTCCTCAAAGAAATACCACTCACTGACCAGCAAAAACACGCCGATAAAACACGCCACGCATACAGAAACAGCAAAGCATCTCCGGACTACAGCATGGAGCGGTACCGGGCGGAATGCCCGCAGCATTCCCCAGACTACTGCGCCCACCAGCCATGAGAGGAATGTGCAAACGGCGATCATAAAGGCCGTCCCGCAGAACGCCCAGACGACATCCGCGTGCAGACCTGTCAGGAAAACCTTGAAAAAGTCACTGCCCGGAGCATCCGATGGATGATAGCGATTCCACAGGAGCACACGCAACACCGTCCATGAAAGCACCGCCACCGCAACAATGAAGGCCGGAAAGCGGAACATCCGGAGCAGGCTGGGAGTGATGGCAGGACTGGTTGCTGATGACATGATTACCAAAACACACTATCCAGCAATGCTTTGCAACCCATCAGATCAGGCTGATTCAGCCAGCGATGCCATTTGCATCCGGCAGGCTCATGCACTCCTGTGAAAGGATGCACTCCATTCGTCCACTCACTCATTGTCACCTTTACGGGATACTCGACACCGGTTACTGCCAGGCGGAAAAAATGCCAGCCATGCTTGAGGAATTGATAGCCGGGGGCATCCACATCATCCAGCTACGTGCCAAAGGCTACCCGGAAGACAGGGCAGAGGAACTGGCCCGCGCGCTCCTGCCGGCTACCATGGCTGCTGGAATCCCCCTTGTAGTGAACGACTGGCCGGGCGTTGCCGGGAGGATCGGTGCGCAGGGCACCCACGTAGGCCAGGACGATATGCCTCTGAACGAAGCCCGCAGGGAGGCTGGCCCGCGCGTTTTTGTGGGCAAAAGCACCCACAGCGTGGCGCAGGCTGTCGCCGCCAGCAATGAAGGGGCGGACTGCATTGGATTTGGGCCGCTTTTTGCCACTCTTACCAAACCAGAATACCAGCCCATCGGCACTGAGGAGATCCGTCATGTGCATGAACTCATCAGCATTCCCGTCTTCTGTATCGGCGGCATCAAGCGAGAGCACATCACCCCGCTCCGGGCCGCAGGCGCCCGCCGGGTAGTCATCGTAAGTGGTATCCTCACAGCCCCCAGCCCTCGCGCCTACACTGCAGAGTGTCTCGGACTCCTAGAAAGCTGAGCGGTCCAGTGCAGCGATGTATGCGGCCTTCCTGATAGTAACTCCTAACCTAATTCCTAATTCCTAATTCCTGATTCCCGATTCCTGTTACTTTCTGCGTGCCTTTTGCTGATTCGCCTCCAGTGAAGGAGGACTTTCAGCCTTAGCCACCTGGCCATCCGGCCAATTTTTTTCCTGCCAATGCCTCCCGTCATCATAGTCGCAATGCCTGTCGCCTCAATTCCCTTAAAGTCCCAGCCTGGTGCTCCAGCCTGATTTGTGAAAATCATGCCAGCCACCTCCCTGCGGCGGACCGCTATTGTGCAACTCATCCTCGCCACCGCAGCGTGGGGATTGAGCTTTCCGCTGCTCAAGATGCTTTTTGCCATTCAGGGGCGCCATGCGCCGGAAGCCGGCACGGTTTTTTTATCCGCCCATGCCATCGGGGTTCGTTCCCTCTTGGCCGTACTGGTGTTGCTGGCCTTTAACCGGTCAGCACTCCGGGGCCTGAAGCGGGCGGAGTGGACTCAGGGCGCACTTCTGGGCTTCTTCGGAGGCTGTGGGCTGATGCTTCAGGCGGACGGTCTCAACTACACACCCGCTAGTGTCAGCGCCTTCCTGACCCAGTTTTATTGTGTGCTCCTGCCAGCATGGGTTTGCCTTTACCTAAAAAAATGGCCATCACTGCTGATGATCTGCTGCACGTTGATGGTGGTGGCCGGCATGGTGATTCTTTCAGGGTTCGACTGGCGTACGCTGCACCTCGGGAGGGGCGAATGGGAGACGCTGGCCAGCGCCGTATTCTTCACGGTGCAAATCCAGCTGCTAGACCGCCCGGCGTGGAGGGGAAACCGCATGGTGCCGGTCTCCATACTGATGTTCGTCGGATTTGTCGTGGTCACTCTGCCGGTGCTGGTTTGGAAAGCCCCCTCCATATCAACGGTATTCGCGCTCTACCAGAACTGGCCTGAACTGATTATGATGGCCATAGTGACTCTTTTCTGCACGGTCTACGCCTACACTGCTATGAACAAATGGCAGCCGTATGTCAGTGCTGTTGAAGGCGGCCTGATTTATTGCCTCGAACCCGTTTACACCACCATCTACACCTTGTTTCTCCCGGCATGGCTGGCAGCCGCCTGTGGCGTTCCTTATGCCAATGAAGTGCTGACGACCGCAGCAGTCACTGGCGGACTGCTGATCACCGGTGCCAACATCCTCCTGCAAATGAGCAACACGGCGCAGGAGAAATAGATGGATAGCTAGCTATGCCGCGGGTGACGGCGGCTCCGGATCAAGGAGTGCGACAAAAGCAAGTGACAAAAGAAGTGACAAAAGTGACAAAGAGTGACAAAAGGACAGGCCTTTCTTTGATACGGCGGGTTCCTCCTCGAAGACGCGATCCTCTGTGCCCTGGCAGTAGGTGGTAGCTGGTGCGCTCCCGCGGGGAAACGCGCCATATAGATGACCAGCAGCTTGGGCGGCGCGACGAAACCAGTCATATGGTAACTCCTTTGATGTGCGGGAATGGCTTCTCCGTCACCCAATTCTCGAAGAAACCGACAAAGATACGCCACTCGGGGTTCGAGTTCATCCAGTTGGCCATAGGTATCTCCCCGTCAGCGGTCTTTACTTTGGTGGCTTTTATCTCTGCGGCAAACGCGAGCACTTCCTGTTGGCCGGCTAGCTGAGCTAGTTTAAAGATGCCTATGCTCACGGACCCTGAAATCCACGGGCCAAAGCTGAGCATATTTTTCTTCAACCATGCCCGTGCTGCTGTGATTTCTGAGGAAGTGGGCGGGTTGGAAATGACCGGCAACTCAGCGAAACCCGCAGCAGGTTTGACCGTTCCCGCCACTCCCCGCTTCGTGGGATCGAAACTGAATTTTCGCTTGATGATGTCGGCAACGATCGCGGGCGTAGCTGCGGCACTCGTGGCGAGGCGGGAATGCAGGAGGATGGAATCGTCATTGCTGCCAAGATTATCCTTCACACCGCTTTCGATGTCACTCTGTGTCGCCCCTTTCTTCCAGTCCTTGGGGTCCACCGTCACACCCTCGTAGTCCAGTCCCCATTTGGAAAGCTCGGTAGTGACAAGGGGACGCAGACCTGTGGCCGCAAGCACGCTATTGGCCGTGGCAAGTGCGGCCAGTGTTGTCTGGCCATCCGAAGTCCACGGTTTGCTCTTAAATCCGGGCGTGCGAAATCTGCCCGTGCCGTGTACAATCACGTCGTTGATGTAGCCACGGCTGCCGGAGGGAATTCCATCCCATGTCTTCTTCGCCTTGGCATCGTCTCTGCCTTTGATCAACGCCTCTCTGATTGCCCACTCTGTATTGAGTATTTTTTCTGCCCGCTCTTCTGCCGTGCCATGCAGAAAAATGTGTTCATCAGCAGAATCATTCCAGTCGTAAGCATGATTGCCCAGCCAGTGCCCCCCTTTGGCGATGGCAAACACGGTCTGCCAGTTGTCCCCCTGAGCCACCCGCTTGCCCACAACATAGAAAGTAGCCCGAGCTCCTGCGGCATTCAGCTCATCCAGCACCGTTTTGGTATGACCGGCACTGTCCGGGCCGTCGTCGTAGGTCAACTGCACACGCTGGAGCAGCAGGCCTGCAGTAGTCAGGCCAGGCAGCGCGCCCCTTGTCCGTGATGTTCTGGGCAGATTAGTTGTCGGTAATTGTGCGCGCTCTGACTGCTGCTGCACCACATGCACTAGTTCGTGCGCCAGCAGGCACCTCCCCGCAGGCTCACCCGGAGCAAACTGTCCGGGTCCGAACACGATGCCGCGCCCCACAGTGTAAGCGCGGGCATTCACATCCCGTGCGGACTGCGCCGCCGCGCTGTCTGTATGGACGCGCACTCCGGAGAAATCATGGCCAAAGCGCCCCGCCATGTCTTCGCGCACATCCTTGCGCAGCGGCTGGCCCGGGCTGGCGAGCACGCGGTCCACGCTGGCGGGCGCGGTGGCGGCGCCGGCTTCCACGCTGCCGGTGAACCGCTGCACACGCACGGGTGAATGTGCGGCGGCTCCCGCCGGCGGGCCGGAGAGCACCCGCTCCGCAACTTGATCGGCCTCGCGCTCCAGCGGGTCGCTGGTGGAGCCGATGGCGAGCTTGCGCTGGAGTTTCTTCTCGCGGCACTCCTCACATTCACCGCCGGCGGGGGCGTTGCCACCGCAGGCGCATTTGCGCTGGAGGATGCCGCCGGCGCTCGGGGTGAATTCAATTCCGCGACCACCAGCGTAGCCGGCGGAGCTGCCGGCACCGGCTTCCGTGCGGGCGCGGATGGCGGGCGGCGGCATTCGCTCTCCGGAATGACGCGCAGCCCAACCGGCGGCACTTTCGTCCCTGTCCATGCCGAACTCAGGAGCTTCCTGCGCTTGTGATGGCGCGCCGGCCAGCACTCCGCGGGCGGGCGGAGCGGCTGCCGGTTTCCTGGCTGGTGCGGCGGTGGCGAGGGCGCTCATGCGAAGTGTTTCAGTTTCTCCGCGGCGAGCATCTGCCGCGCTTCCGGCGTGCCTCCGGTCATGGTTTCGATGTCCTTCGGATTGATGCAGCGGGTGAGGACGATGGACTTTTTGCAGGTGCTCTTCGGATTGCTGAGATTGGTGTCGGAGAAGACGCCGACACCTTCCAGCAGGCGTTCGCCCTGGCCGCAGAATGTGATCTCGCCGTAGCCTTCGAAAGTGTCGGCGGACTTCCGCGGGTGCGAGCCGCGCCAGTAGTAGAAGAGCTTGTGCTCCGCCACGCTCAGGCAACTGCCGGCGCTCCACCACCACGCCAGCGGCGCGCCGGTCGTGTCGTAGGACCGGCCTTCCAGCCGCACCGTGCAGGTGAAGGGATCGGAGGTGATGGTGAAGAAGCTGA
>JAYVJI010000776.1:0-16464 GCA_043769435.1 Verrucomicrobiota bacterium | reverse complement strand
CAGCGCCTTTTGGTCCGGCTTGAAGGTGAAGCGCCAGGGGCCAGGCCCGGCGGGGAGACTGGCAGGCCTTGCCCCGCCGAAGGACAGCGCGCTGACCGGGGGCAGCTCTGTTCCGGAAATAGTGACCACGAAATCATCTTCTGGCGGCGGGTCGACGACCGGAGTGTCCACTTTTCTGGTAAAATACCAGCCGGCTCCGCTGGCAGCGAGCGCGGCGGCGATGCCCCCTGCGATGAGCACTCCGCGCCGTCCGGGCCTGGGCTCAGCGATCGGGGCTGGCGGGGACCACCCTTCCCCCACTGGTTCCACTTCCGGGGGGGCCAGTGGAAACAATTGCGGGATATTTTCCGCCGCAGGTTTAGACCGACTGCGCAGTTCTTTTTCCGCTTTTTGGCGAAGGGCTTTGTCCTCCAGCCGCTGCCGCATGGCTTCCGCCTGCTGACGCTGCTCCGCTTCCTTGCGCTCCAGCGCGGCGGCGGCCAGTTCCTGCCGGTGGGCCTCATCTGCGGCATCCACCCGCTCCTGTGCCGCACGCTGGCTAGCCTCCGCGGCGGCTTTTTTTGCTGCGGTGGCGATGTCCCGCTGCTGCCTTGCGTCGTGCTCCGCCTGAGCCCTTGCGGCGGCCTCGGCCTCCCGCTGCTGTTGTTCCGCCGCCTTACGGGCCGCTTCTTGCGCGGCCTTTAGCGCGGCCTTTTGCGCGGCCTCGGCCTCCCGCTGCTGCATAACATCACGCTCAGCCCTAGCCCGGGCGGCGGCTTCGGCCTCCCGGCGCTGTTGCTCTGCCGCCTGACGGGCGGTCTCATTTTGCTTTCTGAAGGCCTCTTCCTCTTTCGCTTTCACGGCGGCCTCCGCGTCAAGGCGTTGCTGCTCTTGAGCATTTCGCAAGGCTAGTTCGGCAGCTGCTTTTTGCTTTGCAGCCCCGGCATCAGCCTGGGCGGCAGCAGCCTGACGCCGGCTGGCAATGAGTCGTTGCCCAGCTTCATCCGACGCCCGGGTGACCATGCCCTCGGCTTCTTCCAGATCAGCAGCGGCCTGCTGAGCGGCCGTCTGGCACTGTTCAGCCAGACGGGCGGCCTCAACGGGGTCCGTCAGATGCGCCAGCTTTTCACCAGCGGCAGCACAACTCTTGGCGGTATTGGAAATTTTGAGCTGCAGTTTGTTCAGCGCGCTAGTGTCCTCGCCAGCGGGCATCTTGACCCGGAAGGCGCGCTCGCTGACGCTTTTTGCCTCCACCGCGGCCTTCTTAACAACGGCGAGGCTGCTAGCAAGCAAATCACGGCGCTTTTGCTCCGCAGCGGCCGCAGCAGCCGCGGCGACGGCGGCCGCTTTCCTTGCCCGTTCCTCTTCCGCAGCTGCCGCTGCAGCTTCCCGGCGTACGTGCTCCTTATCAGCAGCCACGGCACTGTCAGCCTCGCGGAGTGCCTCCTTCACTGCAGCCTCCACCTGACCCGCCAGCGCAGCACACTCGGCCCTCACCGCCTGCCACTGCTGGGCGGAGAGCCCATCCGCTTCAGCCACCTCAGCGCGCAGTTCCTCGATCTGGCCAGCCAGCATGTGCCCCCGGGCCAGAGCCCGCCGGGCTTGCTCTGCCTGCGGGAATGGCAGTGCCGAGACCGCCTGCACACGCCCTTCCGCCTGCCGCAATACGCTCTGGCTGGCCGCCACCGCATGCGCCACAGCGTCACATCCCGCTTTCATTTCCTGCTGAAGGGCCAGCCATGCTTCCAGCTGCTGGACACCCTGCCGCCGCAGCGACTCTATGCCCCCGGCAGCCTCCCTGAGTTCACTCATCGCTCCCTCTGACTGCTCCACGCTGCCGTCCAGCGGACCGGGGTCCGCTGGGCTGGCCGCAGCAGCCACGCTTTCCGCCTGACGTTCCAGGGCACCCATGCGGGCCGCAGCAGTGCGGACGCTGTTCAGCAGGGCAGCGGCCTCCGCCAGCAGGGGCTGCACGTCCGGGGATTTCGCAGCACTCTTCTGCAACTCCTGACACGCGGCTTCCGCAGCTGTGGCTAGGCGGATCCCCTCTGTGGAATAATCGCGCATTTTGCCACGGGCCTGGCTGATAGCCTTGCTGCGCCGCTCCGCCACCGCCTGCGCAGCAATGCCGAGATCATGCGCCTCCCTAGCTTTCTCAATAGTCAGGGCCGCAGACGCCTCAGCAGAACTGCCCAACGCGCGCAGTTCCATCAACAGCGTCCGACGCATCCCGGGCTCCCGGCAATCCCCAGCGGTCCGCTCCAGATCACGGATCCGCTGCCCCGCTTTATCCACCGCGCGGAAGGCCTCGTTAGCCTCAGCAAGCACCGCCGCGCTGTCCGGACTGACCGCCGACGGACCCGCCCGGCGCAGTGTCTCGGCAGCCGCAGCGATGGACTGCTCCGCCCTCGCGGCCTCACGTTGCACTGCCGTGAGAAAAGAACGCTGGCTGGCTTCCGCAGCGCGTTTCATGGCGGCCTCCACCGGCACGCCCTCCGCAGAAAGCAGCGCTTTGATCAATGCTGTGCAATCGCTGTAATGAGTCTCCCCCGCGAGGCTCTTCGACAACAAATCATTCCCCGGTCCGCTCAGGCCGGAGATCGCGATGTAGCTGGCCGAGGAATACAGCGCCGCAGCACGGACCTGACGTCCGCCCGCCATAAAGTAAATGAGGCGGCCAAATGCCTTCAGCGGAGAAGCCGTCTCCGGGTCCAGAGTGGCGTCAGACTCGATAGTCGCGTCCGTGTTCCCCCGGTATTCCGCCGGGGCCACCGCCAGCTCCACAGGAATGCGCATCTGCACATGATTCCAGTCCACTGGCTTGGCGCTGTCACTGTGCTCCAGCGTGGCTTGATCCAGAGCCGCCGGCACCGCCCCGCAGGCCGCTGCCGCATCCAGACCGCAGGCCGCCTCCCAGAGCACCCCGGCGATCCGCGCCAGCTGCACTGCACCCTCGCGCTTCAGGGCATCACCGAGCACAGCTCCCGTGATTTCCTCTTCCACGATGGCCCAGCCTTCAGTGAATTCCCCGATCTCTACATACGGCACCAGCCCCGGAGGCTGCCTGTCCATGAGAGCCCGGCCACGTTGGATCGCCTGTTCCACCAGCCGCGCCGGATGGGTGCTCTTCACGAGAATGACTCGCACCAAGAGATTAGTCTGCCGGTCATAACCGCGGAAAACATCGCCAAGGTAGAGCCGCCCGGCTGGCTCTAGGTGGAACCGGTTCTTCAGTGCCGCCCCTGCCCGCTTCCGGGACTGCCAGCCTCCTCCCAGCACCGGACTCCCTGTCAGACTTTGGCGCAGGGCAGTCACCGCTTCCTCCACCGAGCGAAAGCGTTTGTCAGGGTTTTTCTGGATGAGCCGCGTCAAGACTTCACGCATGGCGCCCGCCAGTTCAGCCGGCAGCATCGCACCATAACTGCTGTCCTCCCGGAGCCGCTCCCGTGTCAGATCCGCAGTACTACCCTCCATCGGCCCACCGCCAGCCACCAAAAACCACGCCGTCATTCCCAGTGAAAAAAAGTCGCTGCGCCAGTCCAGCTTTTCCTCACGGATTTGCTCCGGGCTGGCAAATGCAGGTGACCACATCGCCGGACCGTCCGCTTCCTCCTCGCCGTGCCCGGAAGCCATCTGCACCAGACCGAAATCGATCAGCTTCAACTGCGGTACTCCCTGCGCATCAAAAACCAGGAGAATATTCCCCGGCTTGATGTCTCCATGCACGGACATTCCCTGCCCATAGGCATACTGCAATGCCTCTGCTGCCTGCAGGATGAAGTGGATGGCCTCATGAGCAGCCAGCGGGCCAGTGCGCTTCACCAGCTCCTTCAAGTCCCCGTCGGGACACAACTCCATGGCATAATAGAATGAGCCATCGACCTCTCCGAAGTCGGAGATCGCCGCTATGCCCTTGTGCCTGAGCCGCGCCTGCTCCCTCGCTTCTTTCAGAAACCGGACCTTGGAAGCCTGATCAAACGCCAGCCGCTCATGGATGACCTTCAGTGCTACTTCAGTTCCCAGAAAACCATGCCTAGCCCGGAAGGTACGTCCGAAACCACCGCGCCCCAGTTCATAGGGCGTGCCATCCGGACGGGTCAGGATTTCAAAGTTCCCGAACCGCAGTGAACTGGTATCATCAGCGGCCATTAAGTTGCGTCCTTTTAACTACTAAGGTCCGCCGTGCGCAAGCTGCAAACCACAGATTCCTTGCTCTTAGTCACTCGCTCAAGCTCAGACCCCTTTTAACCGGCGCATTTTTGCCCCCAGCCGGGACAGCTTTTCGTCGATGTGCTCGTACCCGCGGTCAATGTGGTAAAGCCTGTTCACATGGGTCTCACCCTGAGCGCTCAGTCCCGCCAGGACCAGAGCGGCACTCGCCCGTAGATCGCTCGCCATCACTTGTGCTCCCGTCAGACTCTCCACCCCGCGAATGATAGCCGTGGGGCCTTCCAGTGTTATGCTGGCCCCCATCCGGTTCAGTTCCGGCACGTGCATGAACCGCTGCGGAAAGATCGTCTCGGTGATGACGCTGATCCCGGGGACAGTGGCAAACATAGCCGTGAATTGCGCCTGCATGTCCGTGGGAAATCCTGGATGAGGCTCAGTCCGGATGTCGGCCCCGCGCGGATTTGAGGCCCGGGAAATAGTGATCTCGTCCCCGGCTATCTCCACCGGCCAGCCGGAGTCGGTCAAGGTCTTGATGAAAAAAGTCATGTGCTCCGGAGCGCAGCGCTTCAGGGTTACCCGCTTCCCCGCTATGGCTCCAGCGATGAGAAACGTGCCCGCCTCGATCCGGTCCGGGATGACCGTGTGCTCAGCCCCATGCAGCTCGCTGACGCCCTCCACCTCAATTCGCCGGGTCCCGGCTCCCCGGATTTTGGCACCCATCTTGATCAGAAAATTGGCCAGATCCTCCACCTCCGGCTCCATCGCCGCACCTTCGATGACCGTGGTCCCCGGCGTGAGCACGGCGGCCATCAGCAGGTTATCCGTCCCCAGAACCGTCGATCCATGCTTCCCGCGCATATTGATCTCACGGTTCCCCATCCCTTCCCGCCGCTCCAGATGCATATCGCCCCCGGACACATTCACTGCGGCACCCAGTTGCTCCAGCCCCCGCAGATGCAGGTCCACGGGCCTGTCGCCTATCACACACCCGCCAGGCAGTGAGACGTCCGCCTTTCCCATCCGCCCGAGCAGCGGACCCATCACACAAATCGACGCCCGCATTTTCCTCACCAAGTCATAAGGAGCCGTCGTGATAATGTCCTTCGCCTCCACAGTCACAGTACCGCTGGCCCGCTCCACATGCGCGCCCAGACTGGCCAGGATCTGCGTCATATAATTAGTGTCGCTCAAATCCGGCACCCGCCGCACCACACAAGGTTCCGCTGTCAGCAGCGTCGCCGCCAGGATCGGTAGCGCGGAATTCTTGGAACCGCTGACCCAGACTGTGCCCTCCAGCTCACATCCGCCAGTGACGATAAGTTTTTCCATATGTTTTGCTCCTGTGGTTTGCTGCTATTTATAGATTTTCGATTCAAATTGTCTGCATTTTGGATCTTCAGACCCATTCAACTCTCCCTAAGCACCGCTACTACACGTAAATCACGGGTCAATGGATAAACCGATAAGCCCTGACATCACTGACATCACTGTCACTTAGCTTTTTTGAAATAAACATAATTTCAGCACTCAATACCAATAAATCACAAGCTTTATTGTAATTTTCATAATTTTCATCATTTTTGTTTGAAAAATATTGCCTCATGGAGTAAATTAGCCTACACCTTGAAACTATGAAAAAATCATTCATCTCTACTTTTGCTGTCGTATTAATGTCCAGCGGAGCCGCATTTGCGGGTCCTATGGGCTTTGGAAAAACACCTGCCGCCCCCGCGCTCCAAGTCCCATCACTGTGTGATTGCTTTGAGGCCAATTCCGCCAGCTTCAGCACCTACATCGGAGGCCTCGTTTCCTCAGGCGGTGCCGGCCACGGTCAAGAATCCCTCAAAGACGCGTTCGCCGCCGGTATCGCGCTCGACTATTTCATGACCGAAAACGTGGGACTGGAAGCCGATGCGACCTTTATCGCCACCTCCAGCGAAATCAGTCTGTTCACGGCCAGCGTTGTGCTGCGTGCGCCCATCAAGTCTGCTTGCCTGTCACCATTTGTACTGGCAGGCGGCGGTCTCCACGCCGACGGTGTGACGCAGGGAGTCTGGCACGCAGGCGGCGGGGTTGATTTCCGGCTCGCCAACTGCTGGGGAATCTTCGCCGATGCCCGCTACACATGGGCGGAAGACTCCGACTGCTACACCTTGCTGCGCGGCGGGGTGCGCTTCAGCTTCTGATCTGCACACGGTCACCACCACCACCAATCATCCAGCCGGATCCTGCGCCTAACGCGGATCCGGCTTTTCATTTTTCCTCGCCTCAGCACGGAACGCCGGCTTTCAGCCAGTAATTAAGCATCTCGGCGGTGGTTTCTAGGGTGGCATTTAACAAGGGTTTCTCCCCGACCGCAAATCCCAAACCAGGCAAACCAGGCAGGTTTTCCCAAACGGATTGGTCATCGGGCGCAGCATTTTGCAGGGGCGTGGCATTTTGGTAGGCATTTTTGCCGATGACCAAGCCAGCCCGACCCGCCTCAGTGAGTGGCAAGGCTAGGAGGAGAAGGAGAGTGAGGAGCGTTTGCGTTATGATTTTTTAGTTCGCTTCCTTGGTGCGGGTGGTAGGTGCTGGAGGTCGTCTTTGTCTTTGGGGCGGTTGGCTGCGCGTTTGGCGCGGCGTAAGTCGGCCAAGCCAAGAATGAAAATGAGCATGCCGTCGGATTCGTAAATTTCTTTCCCTGCGAATGCTGCGGGGAATTCCAATCCTTTCATTTGAGTCATCATGTCGATGCGGATGGGTTCGCGGCCCATTTTAAGCACCTCCAGCCGCTGATCTAGAAAGTCCTCTGCAGTGATGCCTACGCTGCCTGCTCCAAAGCGCTCAAGGACGCGGATCATGCGTGCAGCATTTTCCACCGTGGCGTGAATCCAGATGTCAATGTCCCCCGTGTAACGCGGATAACCATGCCAGGTGACGGCGTATCCGCCACCGACTAGGTATTCAACGTGCTCGGCGTTCAATAATTGTATGAAGTCTTTGAAGTCGGGGTAAAGATCCATCGGGAAGCGGTTGGATGCGCAGCAGACGGAGGCTTTCCAAAGCCTCCAACCGTTCCTGCGGGGTGTGGTGTTGCCACGTCAGCCAACCATTGGCGGCATCCGCAGTGGCGTAGGTGGTTTTTTCGATGTGTAGCCGATCTAGTTTCATGGGGTGTGGACAAAATTTTAGTTAGCGAGCACAATAATCACGCGGCGGTCTAGTTGCAAGGCCGCTTCCGCAGCGGTGCGGGCGTGGGTGAAGACTAGACCTTGCGGGGTACGGCATGCGCCGGGGGCCGCTCCCAACAGGAGGGCCTGTTGCTGCTGGATTACTTTGGCACGTTTCTGAGCGAGCGTCTGCATTGGAGGCCTCGTTTCCTCAGGCGGTGCCGGCCACGGTTGGGACGCACGGCCACTTGAGTTTCATCATCGCTACGATCTTTCTCGCTGGCCGCAACTGGTTCTAGCCAAGGATCGAGATCCTTGGTGAAACGGGGCTGGGCATATTGGATGAATCGCGCCCGTTTACTTCATGACCGAAAATGTGGGACTGGAAGCCACCACCACCAATCATCCAGCCGGATCCTGCGCCTAACGCGGATCCGGCTTTTCAATTTTCCTCGCCTCAGCACGGAACGCCACCGTTATACGCACATGCGTAAATAAGGTTTCGCAGACTCATCATTTGCTCAACTTATCATTGCTATATGAAAACGCGTTCCCCACTATCACTCACCTCCATCTGCTTTTTTCGTGCCGGACTTGCTGCAAAAATCGCCGCTTTTCTCCCGCTCATCAGCATCAGTAATGGCCAGGCGCCTGCCCCGCCCCCGCCGGATGCCAAGACAGAAGTCCGGGATCTATCCAAGGCCCCGATCCGCTCGATCAATGCCAGCATTTATCTGCTGAGTCCCTACTGGGATGAGGAACGCCAGCAGGCAGCCGGGCCCGCAGTCAGCATTGAATTCAGCGGACCGGCGGCTTCGCTTGAAAATACAGGCAAGGCACCGGTCGCCGGTGCCATACGCATGAGCCCGGACGTGCCGGGTGAATGGAAATGGGAAAAGGCTAACAAGCTCGTCTTTTACGCAGCTGGTGGATGGCTGCCGCCGGGCGAATACTCGTTCACTGCCGGACCCGGCTTGCTGGCCGCGGATGCCGTATTAGCAAACCCCACCGAATTTGCTAGCCGCCATGTAGCAGACGCACTGTCGGCCAATTTTCAGGAGCGCAGCTACTACATTGATCCGGCCACTCCGTCACTCCAGCAATTGATAACGTCGGTGACATTTTCTCAGCCCGTTTCGCTGGAGGAGGCGAAGCAGCATTTCTCCGTCACCAGCGTCACAGGGATCCAGATTTTTCAGCCCGGGAGCAAGGCTCAGATCCTCGCTGATCCGAAAAACCCACTGCGGTTCTATCTGCGCTCGCCCTTGATCCAGCCGGGCGAAAAAGAGGACCTCGTGCTCTTCAGTTTCAGTCCAGGCATGACCGCGAAAACTGGAGGCCGCCAAACGTCGGAGCCCCTCCAGACCAAGCTCACAGCCTACAGCAAGTATTCCAACTTTTTCGTGGAGACCATCAGCTCCACGCTGCAAAAATCTGCCAATGGAGATCCCGAACAAGCCATTCTCCTTCAGTTGAGTATCCCCGCCAATACCGCGGAAATTGCTAAAGTGGTGGAGGCATGGAAGCTGCCGCCTGAGTTGACTAATAAGAACCGGCGCATCATCCCTTGGACCACAGAGACAGTCACCGATGAGGTTCTCGCAAAGTCTGAGAAGCTCACGCTGGCACGCGTCATCATGCCGGATGAGCTGCCCTTGGAGCCCGGCCTCGCCTTGAAGGCCACGCAGCAGCCGGGCTGCAAAGTATTTCTGAAAGTGCCGAAGGATACCGCCGGGCCCGGTGGTTTTTTTTCCGCTGAAGACTTTCGCGCCGTGACGGATCTGCCGCCGATTCCGAAAGAGGCGTTTCTGTTAGGAAAGGGCGGGTTGCTGGCGCTAAATGGCGAGCGGAAAATCAGCGTGCAATCCCGCGGGCTGGACCACCTGCGCTACACCATCGCCAGAGTGCAGACGGGCCAGATCAATCACTTGGTCAGCCAGAGCAGTGGCAGCTTTGAGTCGCCGGCCTTCAGCCGGAAATTCAGTTTTGATAACATCGCGAATTTTGAGCAAACGGTTCTGCCGATCGCGAAGAAGGGAGAATATGCCGTGAACTATTCGTCGTTCGATTTTTCCCCGCTGCTCCATGGGGAAGGAGCAGGTGCGGCGGCAGCCAACCATGGGCTTTTTTATCTTTCGCTGGAGGCCGTGCGCCCACGCACACCGGAGGATGACGCCGCGCCGGAGGGCTCGTTGGATAAGGATTGGATCCCGCTGGCTGGCGGCGGCGCTCAGCAAAATTACGATGAAGATGAATCCGACGGTGATGAGCACTACGACAACCGGCGGGAGTCCTATGTTTATCCTGGCGGCGACCGGCTGCAGGACCAGCGGTTCATCCTGGTGACGGATCTCGGCCTCATCATGAAGGAGGCAGCGGATGGCCGACGGATGATTTACGTGCAGTCATTCAGTGCGCAGGCACCGGTGGAAGGCGTGGAAGTTTCGGTGCTTGCTATGAATGGCAGTGTCTTAAAAACGACGACGACTGGTGCTGACGGGAAAGCCGAACTGCCTTCGCTCCAGGGCTTGGTTCGGGAAAAATCACCTGTCGCGCTGACTGCGAAAAAAGGCGATGACCTCGCCTTTATTCCATGGGCCAGGCGGGATCGCCGCGTGGATGTCTCGCGCTATGCTGTTGGCGGTGTCTCCTACAGCGAGAAGTCCGCGCTGACCGCATCGCTCTTCACCGAGCGCGGAATCTATCGTCCGGGCGAGTCGATTTACTTAGGTGGCATCGTGCGTCAACGCGACTGGACGGGCGACTTGACCTGCCTGCCGCTCGAGGTCGTAGTGATCAATGCCAAACAGGATGTGGCCGGGCGTTTTCCGCTGAATCTGGCCGCTGGCGGAGTTTTTTCGCTATCCTTTCCCACAGCCGGGACTGCGCCGACAGGACCGTGGGGCATCCAGTTAGAACGGCCAAAGCCAGCGAACGCACGGCCCAATGACAGCCCCGTTTTCCTCGGGAGCGCGATGATCCGCGTCGAGGAATTTCAGCCGGACCGGCTCAAAGTGAAGGCCCAGTTTCAGCCTGCTGAACTAGAGGGCTGGCGTTCTCCGGAAGGACTGTCGGTGAGTGTTCAGCTGGATACCTTATTTGGCATTCCAGCGGCCCATCGCCGGGTCGCAGCAAAGCTTCACATCGTGCCGGTCACGCCGGCATTTGATCGCTGGCCCGGCTGGGAATTCGGCATCGCAACAGACGAGCGCCCGGACTCAAAAGCGAGCGACCTGGCAGACGGCAAGAGCGACGAGAATGGTCAGGCGCTGTTGCCGCTTGGATTGGAGGCGCACGCTGCGCCGATGTTGCGCGCCCGCGTTGAGTTGGAAGGCTTTGAAGCCGATGGTGGCCGTGGCGTTCGCACAGAATTGAGCACGCTCGTGTCCCGGCAGACTTACCTCATCGGTCACAAGGCGGAGCGGAGCCTAGAATACCTGAGCGCTCTCGATCCGGTGCCGGTCCAAATCATGGCCATCGGCCCCAATGCCCAACCCGTGGCCGTCGCTGACCTCACGAGGGTGCTAGTGCAGACGAAGCACGTCTCGGTCCTAACTAAACTCAAGAGCGGCAGTCTCACCTACGAATCGCAACTGCGCGACGCGGTCATCGAGTCCGTTCCACTTTCACTTCCCGCTACGGAATCTCTGCTCGCTCTGCCACTGGAAAAGCCAGGACAATTTCGCTACGAAATCCGCAATGCCAGTGGCCAGGCGCTCTGCTCAATTCCCTTCTTCGTCGCCGCGAAGGGCGATGCCGACAAGGATTTGGAGCGCAGCGGCGAATTGCTGATCAAATTTGCTGACAAAAAATGGTTGCCCGGCGAGGAGTTGGAATTCTCCCTCACCACGCCTTTCACCGGCGCAGGGTTGATCACCATCGAACGAGATGGCGTCCTCGCGGAGCAGTGGTTCAAATGCGACACGAAGTCATCCGTGCAGAAAATAAAACTGCCGGAAAATCTCGAGGGCGGCGCTTACCTAAGTGTGGTCATGGCCCGGTCGCTGGATTCGCCGGATGTGTTTCTCAATCCACTCGCCAGCGGCATCGCTTCTATCGCCGCGGCTCGCGGGAAGCGGGAAATGACGGTAACGCTGGACTCGCCAGACCGAGTCCGTCCCGGCGAGAGACTTTCCATTGGCTATACTGCGGCCAAAGCTGGTCAGGTGGCCATCTGGGCCGTGGATGAAGGCATACATCTTGTTAGTAAATATCAGGCACCTGATCCCCTGCGGGATCTCCTGCCCACTGCCGCGCTGGAGGTCACCACCTATCAATTGGTCGACCTGCTGCTCCCGGAATTCACCATGCTGCGCAAGGCCCTGTCCATCGGCGGCGACGGCAGAGCTGTGCCGGGGCTGGACCTCGGGCTGAATCCTTTCAAGCGCCGCCGCGATGCGCCAGTTGTTTATTGGAGCGGATTTGTGCCCTGCGGTCCAGACCGGAAGGAAGTCTTCTATGAAGTGCCTGAGTATTTTGCGGGCCGGCTCAAGATCATGGCAGTGGCCGTTGCGTCCGACTCAGTGGGCGTTGGGGAAAAGCAATCCATCGTGAAAGGTGACTTCGTTCTCAGTGCCACCACGCCGCTTTTTGTGGTGCCGGGCGATGAATTCACCGCCGCTGTCACGGTAGCAAATCAACTGGAAGGCGCGGCCATGACGGACCAAGTGAAAGTGCAGATCGAGCCAATGGGCGGCGTGGAAATTATCGAAGCTGCACCCGATGCCCAGAGCATCGCGGTGGGCACCGAGAGCACATTGCGTTACCTTTGTCGCGCCACGGATGCTGTGGGAAATGCCGAACTGAAGTTCACAGCCTCCAGCGGCACCAGCAAACAGGAATCACGCAGCTCATTGAGCATCCGGCCCGGAGTGGCTCGGGCGGCGAAGGTGCAGAGCGGATGGTTTCGCAATGGCTCGCACGATGTGGCCGTGCAGCATCCGATGTTTCAGGAGTTTGCGGATCGGCAGGCGGTCGTCTCCACCACGCCGCTGGGCCTCGCGCACGGCCTCTCTGCCTATCTGAAGGAATACCCTCACGGCTGCACGGAGCAGATCACCAGCCAGGCATGGCCATGGCTGATCCTGAAAGACGACGCGAATTTCGGCATCGATAAAACTGAGGCCGCCAAAGCGATAGCCATCGCCATGAATCAACTGGCCCGACGCCAAGGCTCGAATGGTGGATTCGGCTATTGGAGTTCCTCTGATCCTGAGGGATTCGACTACCTGACGAATTACGTGGGACAGTTCCTAACCGAAACAAAAGCGAGCGACCTACCCGTACCGGCGAGGCTGTATCAGGCCACGCTGCGACGGCTGCGATTCATGGCGGATGCCCCGCTCACTGATCCCTATGTCTCCCATGGAAAGACCTACTATGGCCGCACACGTTGGGAGGCAGAAATGCGCGCGGCTGCCATTTACCTACTGACCCGCAATGAAGAAGTCACCACCAACTATGCGCTGAAGCTGCAGGACTACATGGAAGCCAAAGTCCCAAAAGCGCTGTGGCATCGCGATCCCACTGCCGCATGGTTGGCCTCCACGTGGCGGCTATTGAAGAAAGAAGGCGCAGCCCTGCCGCTAATCAATGCTCACCGGGCCGCGCTGAATCTCCCGGCCCCGGACGGATGGCAGCACGACTACTATTACTACTATTACACCACTCGTCTCACGCGCGATGCCACGGCCTTCACTGTGCTCTGCCGTCATTTTCCGGAAATCGCCAAAACCCTAACCTATGAAGAAATGCAGCCTCTGACAGAAATGATCACGCAGGCGGATTTTCATACGCTCTCCGCAGCGTGGAGCATCCAGGCATTCAAGGCCTATGCCGATCTCGCGCAAAGCAGCGGCGTAAAGGCCGGGATCGCGTCGGTAGTGGGTCAGGATGTCAGGGTGCTGGCCGACCCCGCATCCGGCCTGCTGAAGGTCAAACTGCCAGAAGGCATGGCGCGCTTTTTCTTTCCACCAAATGCCCCCGAGGGACTGGGCGCATGGTATCAGACGACCGAGACAGGCTTCGCGAAAAGTCTGCCGGACAAGCCATTCTCCATGCACATCGAAGTGCTGCGTGAGATCACTGATGCTGCCGGCCAGCCAATCACTCAATGCAAGCTGGGTGAGACCGTCTTCGCGAACCTAACAGTCCGCAACCTAACCGAAACGGCCATGCCAAGCCTGGCCCTAACTGAAATGCTGCCTGGTGGATTTGAACTCGCTCCGCCGGGCGAACCTGACACGCTGCGGCCCGGCCTGGTCACCCGGCAGGGCACGGACTACATCGATGTCAGGGAGGACCGTGCGATGATTTATCTGGGTCTGCAAAAGCAAGGCACACTGACGCTGAAATACGCAATGAGGCCAACTTGCGCGGGAACATTCGTCGTGCCTCCGCCCTACGCCGAAGACATGTACGAGGCGACGGTAAGATCGAATGGTCAGGCTGGAAAGCTGATCGTGCTGCCGCGGGAGTAAGCCATGCTTGCGCTCCGTCATGTGACGCTGCGAAGCATCGCGCGCTTTGGCCTGCTATGGCTGAAACGACTTTGCGCGCTGCTTGCTGTCCTAGCGCTGATCTATGGGTGGCTGCCAAAGCCCGCGCTGCTGCCGCCGGACTTGGAGTATTCGCGCACCGTGCTGGACCGCGCTGGGAAGGTTCTTTTCCTAACAACTACCAGCGACGGCATGTTGAGGCTGCCGGCGAGCATGGATCAGATCGCTCCTGAATTGATGGAGGCGACACTGGAGATGGAAGACCGCCGGTTTTTCCAGCATCACGGCGTCGATGGCAAGTCCCTGTGCCGCGCGGGGTGGGGCGTGATCTCGGGTCAAAAACTCGGCGGCGCTTCCACGATTACGATGCAACTGAGCCGGCTGCGCTGGAGCTTGAAAACGCGTTCGATCTTCGGCAAGTTCGAGCAAATGTTTCGCGCCATTCAGTTAGAGCGCCATTACACAAAGCAGGAAATTGCCGCTGCTTATTTCACGCTCGCTCCTTATGGGGGCAATGTGGAAGGAGCGCGCGCGGCCAGCTTCCGATGGTGTGGAAAGGAAGCGTCGGAACTCACGCTGCGGGAAGCCGCCAGCCTCTGCGCCATCCCGCAGAGCCCCCGCACACGGCGACCTCGCGCGGGCGGAAATTCACTGCTCGCGGCAGCGCAGGCCCGGCTCATGACGCGGCTGCGCGCCGCCCATGGCGAACCGCCTAACGAACTCGATGCCGAGTTCAATCTCGAGCCCACGCCCATCCCGCGGCAGGCTCCACACCTCGCCCGGCGCAGACTGCGCGAGGCGGCTGGGGTTCCGGTGGTTTCCTCCACGATCGATATGAATCAGCAGCGCATGGCCGAACAATCGATCCGCGATTTTCTGGAACGCTGGCGATCGCACGGCCTGCGCAATGCCTCGGCCATGCTCATGCACGTGCCCACGCGGGAGATTCGGGCCAGCGTGGGCTCCGTTGATTTTCACGATGTCAGTATTTCCGGCCAGGTGGATGGCACCCGCGCCAGGCGCTCACCGGGTTCCACGCTCAAGCCATTCATCTACGCCCTAGCACTTGATGCCGGCCTCATCCAGCCGCAGACCCTGCTTGATGACGCGCCCCGCCGGTTCTCCGGCTACAATCCAGAGAACAGCGACCGTAACTTTCTCGGCCCCATCGCCGCTAGCGAAGCACTCCGCCTCAGCCGCAACGTCCCCGCTGTGGACCTCGCCTACCGTTTGCCCAATGGTGGACTCGAAGCCTTTCTCCGTGCATCAGGCGTGTCATTGCCACATCGCGATCATGGCTTGGCGCTAGCGATCGGCGCTACGGAATTGAGCCTCGAGGATCTTGCTAAGCTCTATGCCGAACTCGCCCAGCCCAAAGCCGGCCGACTCTCTCCGCAGGCCTGCTGGCTGACATTGCAGGCGCTGCACTGCGAGGAGCCGGGCGCGCCGATCGGCCTGTCGTGTAAGACCGGCACGTCTAATGGGTTCCGCGATGCATGGGCCTGCGGCGTCATCGGCGACTGGGTGCTGTGCGTCTGGGTCGGCCACTTCGATGGCCGCGCCATGCCCGGACTCTTCGCCCGCGAAACCGCCGCGCCTTTGCTCTGGCAGATGGCGACAAAACTCAAGCTCAGCACTGATGCGCTCGCCGCCACTCCCCCGCCGGACGTCGTGAAAGTGCCCGTCTGTGCCGTCTCCGGCGACCTTGCTGGAAAGCATTGCCCGCACTGTCGCGATGGTTGGTTCATCGGCGGCGTCTCACCGATTACCACCTGTCAGGTGCATCAAAAAATCGGCGACAAAGTAGTCGAAGTCTGGTCCGCCGACCGCCTAGCGCAGTTTCGCAAAGCCGGATTTCCACGCGCCGGCAGCCAAAGCCCTAACCAATCCGCACCAAACGGTTCACCGCCAAAAATCGTGAGCCCCCAGACAGCGCTCACATATTACATCCAAGCCAACGCCCCGCAGCAAAGCAGACTCCTGCTACAAGCCAACGCCGCGCCCGGAACCCAGCAAATCCATTGGTTTGCCGACAGCCGCTACCTGGGAGCGAGCCCACCTGCCGAGCCCCTCCCATGGCAACCGACCACCGGCGACTACGAGCTACAAGCCATGGACGACGCCGGCCGCGTCTCCATCGCAAACATCAGCATCCGCCTCGCCCCCGGAAGTTGATTCATCGCTTTCCCGGTTGCCCCCGTCGGTGGTGCTCTCGCGCCATGTGTAGTGTGAGGTCGGTGTATTGGTCGAGCTGGGGCTTGAGCCGCTGGACTTCCTTGAATTGGGTGATGAAGGCGGCCTTGGCGGCATCGCCCTTCAGATTCGCCACGGCGGAGGGCGTGCAGACGACGCCCTGGGACTTCATGAAGCGGTCGAGCCTTTGCACGGCGGTTTCCAATTTTTGGATGACCACGGGAGCCTTGTCCGCGAGCCAGATTTCCCGCGCCTGCTCAGCCGGTTTTCTCCCCGGAGAAGAGGGCGATGGCGGTATCCACGGCGTCCTGCTGCTGGCGGAAGTCGAGGATGTTGCCATACGGCTTGCTGCCGTTTGGCACGAGGTTGGTGCGGGGGAAGGCCTAGATGAGGCCGTGGTGCTTGAGGTGCTTGTCCACGTAGCGCGTGTTCAGGAACTTGGAATCGAAGCCATTGAGCAGCATGTCCTTGTG
>JAYVJI010000775.1:0-2248 GCA_043769435.1 Verrucomicrobiota bacterium | reverse complement strand
ATTTCTTTGCGCCCCCACTCGGCTAGACTGATGTCGGCGACGTGGTATTCTTTGGTTTTAGTCATTGTTGGCATAGTATCTGGTGTGGTTTGAGTTAATGTATGAACGTATCAGGATACGTTGATATAATGAATACGAACGACAGCGTCAATGAGAAACATGGGATTCGAAAAATACCCCGGGGACCGATGCTCCCGGGCCGCGATGGTGAGCTGTGCCCGTTGGTGCTAATAGCCCCCCGGGCCGCTGGTTCTGTCACGCTGGCGCCGGTGGATCAGTGCATTTCCACGGAGCAAACGCCCAGTCCGCCGCGGAAGTAATTGAACTGAACGTTAGGGTGATCCGCCAGCAGGGACATGGGCACGGCGCTATCGGCCAGACCTTTGGAGATCATGAGGGCAGTCAGTCGTTGGCCCAGCGGGTTGTCGTGAGTGCCGGCGTGCCAGATGGAGACCTTATCCGCCATCCATGTTTCCACGGGGCCCACGGTGATGGCCTGGCGTGGCACCATGGTGACATTGCCTCCGCCGGATGTTCTGGCGTTTTGCATCAGAGTCACGGGATGGAGGTCCACTATGCGGGTGGCGAGGCTGCGGTATTCTTCTGGAGAGGGCGGGGCGGTGGAATAAGCACCGGTGCGGGGCAGGGGATCATTGAATGCCCAGTGCTTGATGTCGCCCTGACCTCCCTGCATGACCCGGCAGCGGACCCCGGCGCTCCAACTGGCACGGTACGCAGCGACGTCCGCTTTGGGAAAGTGCAGATGGGCCTCGGGTATCCGCAGCTCTGGGCGGAGGCGGTCAAAGCACAGCTCCCGGTCTGCTTTTTCGAATGACAACGGGTGAGTGGCCGGGACTTCCCGGTGGCCGTCGAACCATTCATCCATGCCCCAGAAATGCGCGTGCTGGAGCTTCAGGCCCAGTTCATTCACCAGCCTCGCGACCAGCGGGAGTTGCTCGGTGGGGCCTATGGGGCCACAGATTCCGGTCGGGTTGTCCGCAGTCGCTTCCCGCCAGGCGGTGATGTATTCCAGAGCTTCGGCTAGGTAAAAATCCTCCAGCGTGTCATAGAAGGCGATCTTAAATCCCGGACGTGACAGCTGGGAGAGATCCCGCCCGGTGAGCGCAGCGGCGTCGCGGATGAGGTCATCCTCAAGGGTGGTGTAGTCCCACCAAGCTGGTGCGATGGAACTGAGTTTTCGCGGCATGAGCAGTGATGGTCAGTGAAGAGTCGGGTGATGGAGTTGTTGGTGGTTATTTCCACTGATAAACGTAGTCCCCCTTGTTCAAAGATCCTTCTTTCCCGGCGGGGAAATTAGCGACCACTTTGCCATCCTCCACGCTTGTGATGGTTAGCTCCACTACGTTTTGTGGGTCACGGCTCGTCCATGTGGATATGCGGTCACCGACCTGCATAGTCACTTCTTTTCCCGGGGAAATCACGCAGAATGAATAGCCGTCTGAGACATCGGTGATGCGCCCGGCTCTCTGGGGCTCGGCATTCCCTGACTGCCGGCGTGCCTGCGCCTTGGCGGCCTCTATAGCAGCCAGTCTGGCTGGAGTGATGGACGAGGGGCTGATAGCCTCGGGCACGCCAGCCATGTCATCCGGCATGGGGAGCGGAGCTGGTGGCGGGGCTGGGGGCCGGGGCTGGTAAAATCCCTCAATGACTAGGAGCTTTCGGGCAACCTGTGGGGGCGGTGGTGGCGGCACCAGTTTGAGCGCGGCCATCTCAGCCATGCGGTCGATGGCGGAAAGGCCGCCGGAGCCGGTATCCCGGGCGATGCTTTCAACGACAGAATCCTTCAACCGGAGCTTTTTCATGGTCAATTTATAGCCGCCTCCGTCACCTATGATGGTGGCGATGAGGGCGACATCAGCGACCGGGGGAGCGGCGGGTACTGCGCCGGCAGCGTCCGTCGTGACGGTTTTCGCAGCGCCACCGGTGAACTCCAGATCGAGCACCTCGCAGTGCTTACCTTCGAGGAGTGCGGCTGATATGTTATCCACCATGGATTGGGCAATGTCTGGCCGGGAGACGCCATTGAGCGTCACCGTGGGGAGCGGAACGATGACCTTCACAGGCGGAGCCGGCTTGCTGACTACAGGTTGAAGCGTGCTTGTCGCCTGGTCCGCCGGCGTTGCCAGAGCGACTGGTGTCGCTGGTGCTGGTGCTGGTGCTGGTGCTGGTGCTGGTGCTGGTGCTGGTGCTGGTGCTGGTGCTGGTGCTGGTGCTGGTGCTGGTGCTG
>JAYVJI010000774.1:0-2275 GCA_043769435.1 Verrucomicrobiota bacterium | reverse complement strand
CGCGGAGACATGAAGCGCTTCGTAGAGAAAACCATGGCCCTGAAAGAAATTGCCCACGGCGACCGAAAATTCTTTTCCCGGGACACATGGACTAGGATGGTCGAAGCCGCGCAGAGTATCAGCACCGATGCCGGCTGGCAATCTCCGGATGTCTTTGCCAGGGTGGTCGTCCGCGATCCCGTCACGGAAGCCCGCAGAAATGTCGACAGCAACGTGATCACCGCCGTGGACCTGGACCAAAAGGACATCGGACTGGATTTCCACTTTCCGGAAAAAATAGCATGGCGCGAGTTTTACGGAATCAAACTCATCAGCAAAGTAAGCATGGGATTCGACGCCCTTGTCGAAGAGGAGTATGTCGCCAGGGTGGACGATGATTACTATCCCTACACCAGCCACTGGCCAGCCCGGGTATTCCAGTTTCATCTGCATCTGAACCGGGGGCCGTATTTCTTCAAAGGAGCGGCTGGGCTGGGCATCGGCCTGATCCTCGTCCTCTGGGGCGTCTCCGGGCTGATCGTCCGCCTGCACCGGACACCTAAATCAACACCGTGATGGCAGGATTATTTGCCAGACTCCGCTTTACGGCTGCCCGTGGTGCGCCACTTCAGAGAGGATGAAATTTCACGAATGGCATGAACAGGACGAAACAGCAAACGAACGGAGATACTACCGCGCCGAAAAATTTGGCCGCCGGTGGACCATCAAAACAACGCTGAAATCCGCACCCGACTGGGACACCTACGAAACGGTGCCGCTTTTTGTGCTGGAAAATCTGCGCGGGCAAATGGCGAATAAATACCAGCGGAAGCGGGTGCCCTACGAGGATTTTGTGACGATCAATGCGATGGTGGTGGCAGCCGGAGGCACCTCCATTATTGAGGAAGTCAAAAAATGAACGAGGGGGATGAGCACTGGATGGCGATGGCCCTGGCAGAGGCGGCCCGGGGCGACGGACTGACCAGCCCGAATCCACCAGTGGGAGCGGTGATCGTGCATGGGGGACGGGTTTTGGGAACTGGATGGCACCGCAAAGCGGGAAGCCCACACGCGGAAATTGAAGCGCTGGCCATAGTTCAACCTCAAGACCAGGCACTGCTGCGGGATGCCTCGCTTTTCATTACTCTGGAACCATGCTCCACTCATGGCCGCACGCCCCCTTGTGTGGACGCCATTCTAGCAGCGGGATTCACGCGGGTCGTCTGGGCGGTGGATGACCCGTATCCTGGCCATGCCGGGCGCGCTCAGGCGATGCTTTGCGAAGCCGGGATCAAGGTCACCACTGGTGTCCTGCGGGAGCAGGCGCTGCGCCTGATAGCACCTTTTGTCAGACGGATCACCACGGGGCTTCCTTGGGTCACGATGAAAGCAGGAACGAGCCTCGACGGCAGCATCACGCTGCCCCCGGGCGAGGGACAGTGGCTCACCAGCGAGGCATCCCGGGCGGACGCGATGCGGCTTCGCTCGCAGTGCGATGCGATCATGGCAGGGGCGGAGACCATCCGGGTGGATGATCCCGCGCTGACGACACGCGGACCGGCGATTTCACCTGAGAAGGAGCAGCCATGGCGGGTGATCCTGACAAATTCCGGCAACCTGCCCCCTGAGGCCCAGGTATTCACTGACGCCTGGGCCGCCCGCACTTTGGTGAGGCAAAATCAACCGATGGAAACCGTTCTGCGGGAGCTGGCGGAGATGGGTTGCTGCCGGGTGCTTATCGAAGGCGGGGGCCGGATCCATGCCGCAGCCCTCAGCGCTGGGCTGGTAAATGAGATCATCCTCTACATGGCGCCACTGCTTTCACCTGATGGAGTGCCGGTCGTCGCCCCCGGCATCCTTGCTGCCCGCTCCGTCCCTCTGAGCATAGAGAAAGTAGAACGCATCGGCCAAGACATCAGAATACAGGCACTTGTAAGGGATCCTTAGTTAGTTAGATAGTCAGGCAAAGTCCGCCTGTCGTCTGATCACATGAACAACATCATAAGGGCCATCACTATCATGGCAGCATTCTCGATGATGGTGACGGTGGACATAGGCAACTGGAATACCGTTCCCAGACAGGCACACTGGATCTTGTTACCTGAACGCACGGCCCGCACCACCCCAGCCAAACCAATAGCCATAAGGACCGCCGTGAACCCATTCAAAACGACGCTTCCGGGAACCACCAAGTAAAGCAACCCCAGCAGCAGTTCCATGAACGGGTAAATAAATCCATACACTGGAACCGTTGCGCCGATAAGGTCATACCTTTGGAAGGCAGCGGCAAAAGCAC
>JAYVJI010000773.1:0-2584 GCA_043769435.1 Verrucomicrobiota bacterium | reverse complement strand
CTGTTTGCCACGCCGAGGTGCTGTTCGTCATGCCAATGTCCAGACCGTAAGTGCTATCCCCGGTGAGCAGCACCGGTGCAGTGAAGGTCCACGTCATGTAGCGATTTTCCAGCCACTGGATGCTCTGGGTGAACGTCTCCGTGTGAAGCTGTGTGAACGTGGTGCCCGAGACCCTGCCGATGCGCACGACGTAAGTCTTCGTCGGGTCGGCCTCGTTGCCGGAATTGATCCTGTAAGTGACAGACCGCAGCCAAAGAGCCGCACTGCCCGTGCGAAAGGTCTGGCCATGCGCACTGCCAGCGGTAGTGCCGCCTTCAGCCCAAAATTTGTCCTCTCCGGCCCGAGCCCCGAGATTCGCGATGTCGAATCCGTTCACCGCAGGGGCGCTGGAGCTGGTGGACATGGTTCCCGCCGACGCAGTTGAGATCGCCATCGTGAGGACCACGAGGATGAAGACCCGCACGGCCAGCGTGGCGGGGCGGGATGCGGTGATGAATTTCACGAACATACTGGGTTCAGACTGAGAAATGTTACCTCCAAAACTCAGCACAGGCTTCTACTGCTTCAGCAGTTCCACCATGGCCTTGCCCATGGCTTCGCCGACATTCATGTAGGTTTCAGCGTTGCCGTTGTAGTGACTGTTTCCGCTGCCGCCTAGCGACAAGGGATTGGCATAGACTGTGGCCACATTGCCTTTGAACTCCGGATACTTTCCGGCTGTGCCGTCCACGGCCAGTTGGGCATCGAGGACTTTACCTCCGTTTCCGCCGCTGCCCTTCTTGGCTTCGCCCAGGGTGGCGAGCACGAACTTCGCGTTGGGAGACTCGAAGTCTTTGCGCAACTGTTTGATGAACCGGACGAGATTTTCCTCGTATTTGGCCGCGTGGGCCGCGCTGCCGCCGTCCTTCTCGCCCTGCCAGAAGAAGAATCCAGTCACTTCGTGTTTGGTGGCTCCAGGGTAGTGTTTGGCGAGATCGGCCAGGACTTTTTTAGCGTCCTCGGTGTCGTCATCATACTGTTTGCCGGCATACCAAGTGCCTTCAACCTTCTGGCCATTGCCCTTGGGGTCCGCCGGGGTGCCACGGTATCCAGGTTGCTGCTTGCCCTCGAACTCATAGGGCTCACTGCCCGGCGGCAGCAAATCCCAGCCGAGGCTGCGGTTGCCGATGCAGCTCTTTAGAATCATCACGGGGGCCCCGACGGCATTTCCAAGCGGATGGCCGATCCCGAATTCTGGCCCCATGGTTTTGCCGGTCACGGACATCCATTCGTTGTTCAGCAGACCCTTGCCCTGCATCATGCGCACGAAGCGGACATCCTTCCGCTCCACCCACTTGCCGTCATCTTCCACGAGGTAGGGATACTTTTTCTTTTCCTTCACTGCGAACTCAAGCGAACCATCGCCGCCGGCTATCTTGCCGAGTCCCACCATGTTCGACTGCCCGAGCAGAATGAACACCTGCACCGGCTTCGCCATGTCTGCGGCCTTTCCATCGGACCTTTCCAACAGCTTGCCGGGATCAATGCCGGGCTTCACCGTCCCCGGCTTGCCAGCGGCAGGAGCGTCTGTTTTGCCCTTCTCCTTCAGGAACTCGATGTCCGCTGCGGAGAGTTTGTCCTGCTGAAACTTCATCACCTTTCCGTTCGGCTGAGTCACGTTGACGATGCCGGTGGCCGGGTCATACGATTTCAGTTCTCCCTCAAAGGTCTTCGCTCCGTCCGAGCTGGTCCAGGTGCGGGCCTGCACACCGATGCCGAGCAGCAGCACGAGGGCGGCGGTAGCTGTGAGATGGTTTCTCCAGGGGGCACGAGGTGAGGAGCGTCTGTTCGGGTTCTGCGTTTTCATGTTGGTGGGATTCATGATGTTGGTTTTTGCTTTGTGTTACTTCATCGGGGTCAGAGTGAACTCCTTAATGCTCACTCCGCGGCTGCCGTCCACGAGCGTGAAGTGGAGCACATTCTTCCCGCCGACCAGGGCGAGTTCGACCGGCGTGGTCATCTGCCACTTGCCGATGGTGTAGGGCACCGCGATTTCGACGGGCGACTTGGCATCGTTCGCGGCGACCCGGAATTTCTGCCCCTCTTGCACCGTCACCACCCGCGCGGTCAACGCATACTTGCCGGCACGAGGCACCTCCACCGTGTAATCAGTCTTGAACCCGCCGGTGCAGTGCAATTGCATACCGCCCGCGAAGCTCTTTATGGCCGCGAAATGACCCGACTGCTTGCTGTGGGCCACCGCCGGAATCGTGATCACGCCATTCTGGCCGATGACGATCTTCTGGTCCGTGTCCGCCAGCTTTGGCTGCTCGACTTTTTGTTTTTCCTTCGCCTCATTCGCTTCGCCAAGTTCCTGGCCGAGCGGTCCTAACCCAACAGCCGTGGACGCGAGGGCCACCGTTTGATGATGAGCGACGCTGCTCCAGAATCCGCCGGCAACGCCCTTGCGGTCGTTGTATGCCGGCTCGCCAAGAACGTGGCTGATCCACTGCGCCCGCAACACCTTCCAGTAATCCTGCCCATGGGCCCGCGCCTGTGTCTCCAGGAGGAAGTCCGCGCCACTGCGCGAAACCTCATCCTTGTC
>JAYVJI010000772.1:0-1885 GCA_043769435.1 Verrucomicrobiota bacterium | reverse complement strand
CAGGACGGGCGCTGGAGTTATGAATATGACGCGGAAAACCGGCTCACGGTCATGACCACGCGGCACCCAGTCTCTACCTCGTTCCCTGGCACCACCCTCGGAATCAGCCTTGACCGGTGCTGCTTTTCCGGCAGGAATTGGAGATGAGAAGGAACTCCCGCTCCCCCTTTGGAAGAAGTATTCAGTGGCTTGGCATCGGAGCTGTCTGGTTGGCTATTGGCATAGGCTGGCTGGCTGGCAACGGCAGGCGCGAGCCCACCCTGGAGGCGGCCGGGCGCAGTGCGCAGGTCCATGCTGTCGGCGTTTCCTCACCGGGGCCGGATGTGCCACCCCCGTCCTATGTCGCTGCGGTTCCCGCCGCAGTGCCGGACCATGTCTCACCTGCGCATGAGGCCACTGCCGACTCATTCCGCTGTTGGCTTGGCACGCAGCCGGTGCCCCTGGAGCCCGCCCGCCACGCTGAAGGCCGCTCCCTGCTGGAGGCCCGCCGCGCGGCCATGGTCTGGCTCACTCAGCACGATCCCCGCCGCGCTCTGGAGCAAGCTCTGAGCTTTGCCGAGCGCGAGCGGTTGCCCGCAGAATGGACGCCGCTGATCGAGGAGCGGTTCTCCACGCTAGCGGATGTCTCGCTGCTGCCGGACTGCTCTCCGGGTTCCACCGGCACGGTCCACATGTTCCTTGAGCGCCCGGGCCTGCCCGGACTGCGCGGCCTGGCCCACGGTGAGCTGGCAGGCCACCGGTCAAAGAACCGCCTGCCCGTGGAAGGCATCGCGCTGGAGGGCTGGACCGCCCTGCTGGAAAACGGGGTGAAGATCATCAGCGGACGCGAGCAGGACGCGGTGGAGCGTTTCTTTCCCCCGGCCCCTGCAGCTGAGCTGGTGAAAAATGTGGAGGCCACGGCCCTCATCGGCGGGCAGGTCCACCGCTTTGATTCGGTGGAGGCAGCAGGGGAAATGGCCAGCGTATACGCCCGGGTCGCCGCCCTGCCTGGCCCGCGCAGCGCCGGCCCGTTCACGGCGGCCATCGCAGAAAATGGAGCACCTGACCCTGTTCAGATTTTTGCCGATGCGCAGGTATTGGCCAGTTCGTGGACCGAAACCCCGAAAAGTGTTCTGGTTCTGAACACCGTCTTTCCCGACCGCACTACACCTGTCGGCACTCAGGGGGAATTTCAGGCTGCGATGAGCGAGGTGTCGACCTGGGTATCCGGCTCCTCCTTCGGCAAGACCAGTTTGGTCGCCACCGTGCTGCCAAATGTTTTCACGCTGCCTTCGCCCGTATCTTTTTATGAGCCTGCGGAGAAATATAATCAAGTCATGACAGACGCCCGGGCCTTGGCCCTGGCAGCAGGCTACAATGCAGCCAACTACGACATTACGGTTGTCGCCTTTCCCCGTCTTTCCTGGAGGTGGTCCGGCAGGGGCTCGATTGGAGGTGGTGACCACTGGCTCAATGGCAACCGTTCCACCGGCACCCTTGCCCACGAATTTGGCCACAACTACGGCATTTGGCATGCCAGTTCATGGGATGTGAATGACGGCAGTATCATGCCCGCCACCGGCGCTCCCGATGCCAGCGATTCCCGCCACGTTGAGTATGGCGACGGGTTTTCTGTAATGGGTAGCGGTGGCATGCCGGACATGGATTTTAGCATGCATGGAAAAGCGATGCTGAACTGGATCACCCCCGCGCAAATCCAAACCGTGACGGCCCCGGGTACCTACCGGATTTATCGTTTCGACGCCGCTGCCGCCAACGCTAATCCCAAGCTGGCACTGAAACTCCAGCGTGCGGGGTCGCAGACGTTCTGGTTTGGCTACCGGAGGAAATTTACCAGCATTTACATGAATAACGGAGCCTATGTGCTCTGGGAATTCACGCCTGA
>JAYVJI010000771.1:0-2041 GCA_043769435.1 Verrucomicrobiota bacterium | reverse complement strand
CTAATGGCTGAGGTTGTCTTTCAAAGCCTGCTGCGCAGCGGGCCGGAAATCGGAGCGAACTCCTATCTGCTAAGTCACAGCGCCGGCCGGGTGCTCCTGGACACCGGTATGCACCCCAAGGGGCGCGGGCTGGATGCGCTGCCGGATTTCAGCCGGATTGATGGAGACAGCGTGGATGCGGTCGTCGTCACTCATGCTCATCTCGACCATTGTGGCTCGCTGCCGGTCGCCCTGCGGCGGCACGAGAATGCCCACGCTTACTTGACTCCGCTGACGGCGGAGCTGGCTGAGGCCATGCTGCATAACAGCTGCAATGTCATGTCCATGCAGCGGGAATCTGAGGGCATCAAAGAGTATCCGCTCTTCACGCATCGTGAGGTGGATGCCCTCATCCGGCGGTTCCTGACCGTGGAGCCCGGACGGAGTTTTGAACTGGGCAGCAGCGGGATGCGGGCGGAGTTTTTTGATGCCGGGCACCTTCCGGGCAGTGCTGGGGTGATGCTGGATACCGGCAGCCTGCGGGTCTTCTACACCGGGGATGTTCACTTTGAAAATCAGACGCTGAGCCAGGCTGCGCGTTTCCCGGAGACGGGCTGCGACGTTTTGATCATGGAGTGTACGCGCGGCGCCATAGCCCGGCGCGAGGGCTACACGCGGGAGGCGGAGGCCATCCGGCTAGCGCAAAAAATCATGCAGACCGTGGAGCGTGGTGGCTCGGTGCTGATGCCTGTCTTTGCGGTGGGAAAAACGCAGGAGATGCTGCTGCTGCTGCATGAGCTGGCGCGCACCGGGCAGATATCCAGCCGGATACCCATTCATATAGGCGGACTGAGCACGCGCATGACGCAGATCATAGACCGTCATGCAGATAATGGGCGCCGCGGCCACAAGGGATTCCGCATTCTCCAATGCCTAGACCAACTGGTCACAGCTAAGAAAGGCACGCGGGACTTGCACTGCGCTCCCGGTCACATTTATGCACTGAGCAGTGGCATGATGAATGAGAACACGGTCAGTAATGATTTCGCGTTCAGATTCATCGACCGCCGGGAAAATGCAGTGTGTTTTGTGGGGTATGCGGACCCTGCTAGTCCCGCCGGAGCCCTGCTGCGTGCTCAGCCCGGAGAGCCTATCAAACTCCACCATGGCCACCCGCCCGTGGAGTTGAAATCCAGCGTGGATCACTTCGACTTCAGCGGCCATGCCACCCGGGATGAACTCGCCGCCTACGCTGTGAAGCTCAGGCCCCGGAAGATCCTGCTAGTCCACGGCGACGGTCCGGCCCTAGAGTGGATGCGGAACACCCTGAGTGCGGCGCTGCCGGAGACGATGGTGATCATCCCTCAGCCAGGAGAGCGCGTCCGCCTTGATGGCTGATCCTGCGCCGGTGGAATCCGCCGTGGGGCCGCTATGATGCGGACCGGCGGCGGCGGCGTGCGGCGCACATGCCTCCAGCCACCAGTAATGCCAGCGCGGCTCCAGGCTCAGGGAGTGCTGCGGGGAGGTTCAGGACGGCGTTCTGCCCGGTGACGACAAACCGCAGCCCCTCGTCACCGCCTCCGGGAGAAGGCCGCTGCATTTCAATGGTCGCGGAAAATGTCCAATCAAAGGCAGCCAGATCAGTGTCTGAGGCTAGGGTCTGCGTTACCGTGCCGGTATTGCCAGAACCAGCGAATCCGCTGGAAAAGGCACCAAATGTGGTCAAGCCCGGCGCGGAGAAAAGGAGGTTGCTCCATGATAGCTTGTAGGAAGCATTGGTGGCTGTCGAATCAATCCGCAGGCTATTGAATGAGCTGAGTGGCGCGCTGCCGCCCAAGGTAGGGACCACTGTTCCGCCTGATGACCGTCCGGAAAATGTGCCCCACGCCAGCGTGCTGCCGGTGGCTGAGTCCAGCGGTGAGACCGTGAAAACAAATCCCTGGCCCGTCCGGTGATTGATCATGATGTTGTAGTTCCGGGCGGGCGTGAATGAGTTTGTCAGCGCTCCCGAAATGAATTTAGTCGTGTCGGCAGTGCCGCCCCCGGAATCCAGAGACTGGTC
>JAYVJI010000770.1:0-4186 GCA_043769435.1 Verrucomicrobiota bacterium | reverse complement strand
CAGTGGATGTGGCTCACTGGCGAAAACTTTTCCCCGCACCTCCGCACCACGCGGAGTGATCGCAGCGTGGTGCTCCAAGGCGCGGAGCAAAACACCGAGATCCGGCGAAGTCGCCACATAAACCTGCGATGCGCGTAGCGCGGAGTGGTCCCACAGATTCAGGCGCAGATTGAGCGCGAGTGAAGACGGCAGGAGCAACACCGCGAGTCCCAGACCCAGACCGCGCCATGCCGGGCTGGCGGCGTGCCACGCGGACGCCACGGCGAGCGGGAGTGCCACTCCGAGCGAGGCGAGGCACCACGGCGTCTTGTAGGAAATCGCGGAATAGCCAAGCAGGACGGCCAGTGAGTAACCGGCGAGGAAACGCACCGGGGCAGGCCCTTGCCAAAGCAACCAAGGCAGAAGGAGAGCGCCGAGGAATAGGATAGGTTCATCCCAAAGCAGTAAACCCAGCCAGTAAGGCCAAGGTTTCTGATGCTCGCCGGAACCGATCAGCCGCCAGCTTTCGAGACCCTGCCAGAGCTGGCCCGGAGCCTCGGGAAAGCGCCCACCGGCGGAATAGAGCAGCCAGAGCAAAGACAGCGCGGCAACCAGTAGCGCCAGGTATTGCCAGACACCTCGTCCCATCACGGGGGCCATTTTCCCTTCACGCCATTTCACTGCCGCCACCACACCCACAACCAGAAGCAGTGCCGCGTAGTGGAGGAAAGCCACCTCCTTTACCGCCAGCGTCCCAGTGGCTCCGCCCACCAGCGCCAGTCTGGCCGAAAATGTCGGCTGCACAATGAGCCGCGCCGCACCCCAGAGCATCAGTAGCACGAAGAAGGCGAACGTGCTTTCCGCGATGGCCGTGCGCCCGACAAAGGTCATGCTCGGCGAAAGTGCCATCAGCAAGGCGGCCAGGCCCGCGGCCCGGCGACCCATGATCGTGTCGAAGCGGAAACACAGCCCGACTGTCAGCAGGCTGAAAATGACCGCGGAAATGCGTAGTCCCCAAAGATTGTGGCCGAGGAGTTCTTCACCGGCTCGCACGCAGTAGAAAGTCAGCGGCCCATGACCGATTTCCGGGTGGTAGCGGTAAAGGTGCTCGGGGCTGATTTGATCGGCGATGTAACCGTTCACGCCCTCATCGAAATGTGGCGGACGGATGTCCAGCAGCGTCAGGCGTAGCACGGCTGCTAGGAGCAGAATCAGGATGCGCCCCACCCACTCCCGGCTGGGGCTGCCAGCCTTGGCATCGAGGTCGGGGGCTGCGTTCATTGCCTCCATATTTACCTCGGAGTCCTACCGCCGTTCCCGGAAGCCGAAGTAAGCCGCGCCGCCGGCTAGGAGGGTGCAGACGATGGCGGTGCCCCAGCGCCAGGGACGGGCTTCCTCCTCGGTGCGAATGTGGGGAATGAGCGCCGTGGCTGGGGGCGTGGTGGGTGGCGCTGGGGCGCGTCTTCTCGCCTCTGCCTCCTCGATCGCCCGCCGGAAAGCGGGTTCGCGCTTCTCCGAGGCCCGCCGGATCATCTCGATGATCGGGTCCGGGGTAGCCTGACGCGGGGTTGATGGTGCCGGGGTGGTAGGCGGCGGAAACCACGGCTTCGGCGGCTTTTCCGGCAAAGTCGGATATTGGCTCTTGTTCGCTGCCCACCAATCCCGCCATTTGTCGGGATTGGTTGTTGTAAATTTGCCTGTCGTCCTTTGGAAATAACTATTCAAGGAATCACCTGCCATACTCTGGACACTGGGTATCCCCACGTCCTCATCAATCATGTCTTTTCCGCGGTCCTCCAAATAACTGGCGAGCAGACTAATGACCTCGGGCCGGTCCAGCATCGAAAGTGTTTCAAAGATAGGGCGGATTTTACCGCGACTCCAACTGGCAGCCAGCCAGTCTTTGTTCACTGGCCCTTCACTTGAGTGCTTCTCCGGGTTTCCGGGTGGATTGGTTTGCTTATAGGTCTCCGCCAGCATCCACTGGTAGTATTCCAACCAGCCTGGCACCTGCGGAATCAGTTCCCGCGCTTTTTTCGTATGCTCCGGGTATGCGCGCATCCGCAGATATTGGTCCAGTCGCGGGATGGCGAGAGCCGCAGGAAAGGCCAACAATTCCTCCAGCCTTCCTGCATCCCCCTCGGCGTGTGCGAGCGCGGCATCCGCAGCAGTGTCCGGGTAACCAAAGGGATTCTTCTTATCCAAATCCCATGGCACTAGCGCAGCTAGGCAGAGGACGTCAGTGAATATAAACAGAAAAATCAGCTTCATGGCGAAGGAGTTTGCAACTTCAGAATAGCTTCATACAAAAATTCCCGCTCGGCTCGGGAAAAACGCGTTCTGCTTCTAAAGCCGGGTCCCATGATACGTTGGCTATAGCTATCGTAGGGCGCGTAGCCAGAGTGTAATGTCGAATTATCATAAAGATGACGCAGCCCCAGCGAATGTCCGAGTTCGTGCGCCGCTGTCACCAAAGGGCAACTCGAAACATCGTGGACAAAGCAATATTTACTCGAGAAGTTTGGCGAAACTCCTTGGGCTCCTGTTAAAACCTTGCCGTCTCTCCCGACTGAATGAACAAAAAACACATACCTATCGAAGCCGCTGTGCTCAGCAACAATAGCTTCAATGACGTCCTTCTCTGCGAGATTAGTGAAATCTAAAAAGCCATCAGTTACGCCACAGTCATAATCCCTGGACACCGCATACTGGTTAACGGTAACACTGATATTCATCTGCGGCTCAAAGACACTATTCAAGAAATCTCCTAGTTTCTGCTCCATTTCGCTGGCTGTGGGCCAGTAGGCTTTCCAGATTGTTTCTGGGTTGAGTGGCGGGATATTTTTCATGGATTTGCCGCGGCGACCGGAGTAGTCCTGAGTCAACAGAATAACGACCACGGCGAGATTGCGGTGGCCGCGCACGTCCACGCGCAACTGGGCGACCGGGCCGGTATTGACCGAGGCGACCAGCGTGCTTTGTAACGTCGCTTCGTTCAGGGACTGGAGGGTTAGTAGCCGGTCCGCCTGGGTGGTGGTCGCCGGGGTGATCTGGATGTTTCCGCCGAGGGCAAAGCTCTTCGTCAAATCCAGTCGGGCCGGGGCGAGGGTGAAGCGCACCTGTTTTGAGCCGAGTCCGGGTAAAGCGAGCCAGCGCGGATTCGAGGCGAAGTCATAGGCCAAGTCGTTGGCGGGGGAGGGTTCCAGCTTGCCTTGGAAAACGGCGAGTTGCCCATTGGAGGTCAGGGTGGCACTGCTGAGATCGGGGGCCACATACTCATTCGGGGTGCCCTGGAGGGAAGAGGTGGTGCCGGTGAGGACATCGCCAAAGAGGAGGCCGATGTCGTAGATGGGATGCACGAGATCGGGGACAACGAGCACGCCGGCGGTCTGCACCGAGACATTTGCGGTGTAGGTCTCTCCGGTCTTCCGAAAGGAATCGAGCGCCCCATGCCAGCTATACTGGGCGGTATCTTCTGGAGGACCATAGGGAGTGTAAGTGCTGTACGGACCGTTGAGGGTGGCGGTTGATTTTCCCGGCAGATTGGTCAGGGAGACGATGCCGGTGGGCTGGGGATGGCCGAGCGGCAGCGGGGTACGGCTCACCCCGGCTAGGAGCATGACTTTGGTGCTGTATTCCGCAGCCTCAATGGAGGGCTCGGATAAATTCTCAAACTTGTTTGGGTCGTTCGTCGCCTTGATGACATAACGATAGGGAAAATCGGCATCCGCGCGGTCATCGTAGTAAGTCCTTGCGCCCGCCGCGAGGACCACGGGCTGGAGCTGCTCTGGATGCGTGGCATCGCCCCAGCGATAGTCCCATTCCTCATTTCCCTTGGCTCGGTAGAGATGAAACTCGGTCACGTTCACTCCGTCGTGATTCCATTCGATCTTATTTTGGGTGGCGCTCAGGCGGGTCACCCGTAGGTTGGTCGGGTCGGCGGGAGGAAAGACGTAGTCGGACGCTGGAGGAGCGATCCGGTCGGACTCCCCGTCGGCATTGGCCGTGGAAACCGCCTCGGCGTGTGCCATGTCCGCTAAAACGGCGAACAGGCCAAGAGCGAGAACCGCAGGCAGGCAGGGGATTTTCATGGGTGCGGGTGGATTCAGGGTGCCGTGGGAGGCGGGATGAGGAAGCTCGTCTGATTCGGGCCGGCGCGCCCGACCTCGACTAGGCCACCGCCGGGCAGGTCATCGTAGATGATGAA
>JAYVJI010000769.1:0-2500 GCA_043769435.1 Verrucomicrobiota bacterium | reverse complement strand
GCATGAACATGTAGTGGCGGATATCGAGCACGCTGGTCCGGTAGCGATGGGTCTCGGCGATATACATGCTCCCCTTGCCATCAAAAGAAAATGCCACCGGGTTTGCCAGCAGCGGCTCGGCGGCCCAGAGGTCTGCTTTAAAACCAGCAGGAATCTTTGCACGGCGAAATCCCTTCTTGGCAGCATCCGGTGAGTCTGCAGGAGTTGTCTCCGGCCTGCGGTCATAGGGCTTGAGCGTGTGCTTGTTGCTGTGGTCTTCCGTCACACCCTCTACCTCAGCCGCAGAGAGCCGCAGCGGTGACAGCAGGGCTATGAGCGAGGCGCAAGCCAGAGAGTAACAGATCGGCGGATGGAATGCAGGCATGGCCAATACAATGGGCCGGTCCCGCCCGATTCAAGCGCAGGATGGACACTCCATCGCCGGCTTCCGGCGCTTCCGGCGGCTCATCTCTTGAACTTTCCAGCAATCTATCCATCCATGGACAAATTTCACCTGTGCCGCAGGCTTGCGTATTTTCCTGAATCGACTGATGTTCATTCATGTTTCCGGCAGTTTTCTTTGATCGAGATGGAGTGGTAAATGTCTCTCCGGGCAGTGGCTATGTGCTGCGCCGGGCCGACTTCCGATTCATGCCAGGGATCCATGAGGCCCTCCGGTTCTGTGTGGAGAAAGGCTACCTCCTTATCCTCGTCACCAGCCAACAGGGTGTAGGCAAAAAGCAGATGACCCTAACAGATCTAGAGGAAATACATGATGCGATGCAGGCTGAGCTGGACAAGAGCAGCGCTGCTTTCCACGGCATCTACAGCTGCACTCATCTGGATGGCACCTGCACATGCCGCAAGCCTTCCCCGGAACTCATCCTCAACGCCATCCGGGATCACAAGATCCGTTCCGCAGATTCTATCATGATAGGTGACCATGACCGGGATATCCTGATGGCGAGGAATGCCGGGATCCGCACTACCGTCCGCGTCGCTGGACAGCACCAAGAAAGCGTGCCAGCTGACCACAGGGTGGCCGGGGTGCAGGAGTTGCTGCCCCTTTTGAAAAAGCTGCTCTGACGAGCGGCCTAGAACTTGAAGACCAGCGAGGCATTGAATCCGTGGAGGCTGCCCGGGTCCTCTTTGAGTCCAAAGATTTCCACATCGCCAAAGCTCTGAAAACTGTATCCGGCACGAATCCCAATGTTAGGAGTCAGGTCCAGCTGCACTCCGGCACCCAGTCCCCATGAGAGCACCCAAGTGTTTTCATCAAACCGGCTGTTGATGGAAAACTCTCGTCCTCCGACTTTGGCTCTGGCGCTGGCTTTTCCTGATACCTGGAGGTTCGCGGCACCCACGCTGCCTTCGCCGTAGAGTTTAATGTGCTCATTTCCCAACGGAAAGAGAACGCGTGCTACGAAGCTTCCCTCAAACAAATCCATGTCTGTATCAGAGCCCAGAATGGTCCCGCCGTCAGAGAGGCCATCCACATAGGTCGCCTTGAATCCTGTAAAAAGATCCACCGGAGCCTGATCGTAAAGGCCACCCAGCTCAGCATTGATGCCGTAGCCTGGTTCATCGAAATTTGTTCCTTTATAGCCGCCCAACCCTATTCCGAACTGGGTCCCGGCGCTGGCGGCAGTGATCAATCCCAAGGAAAGCGTGGCAACAATGAATTTGGTAGTCATAAATAAATAGTTTGCTAAAGTTAGCGCCACTTTACTTAAGTTTTGTAAAATATCAAGTTATTTTATGGAAAATATTCCAGCGAAGAAGGACGTTGGAAATGTATCAATCCCCGGCTTTGCGAATGAGCCGCCATGACTGCATGGAGAAGCGAAATGAACATCCATTCCACGAAATGAACATCCAGTCCAGTATCCATCCCAGTATCCACACCCGCCGCCAAACCCTGGCTGCTGCCGGCATCACAGGGCTCACAATGCTGCATCCGTCCAGGCTTTGCGGTGCTGAAGCGGGCAGTAAAATAAAGATCGGCAATGTAGGATGTGGGGGCCGGGGCGGGTTTGTCGCAGGAGTCCTGCAGGAGGATGGAGGGTTTGAATTTGCAGCAGCAGCCGACTATTTCGATGATCGGGTGCAGGCTTTTGGAAATACCTTCGGAGTCCCTGCGGACAAGCGGTTCAGCGGCCTGGGCGGATACGAGCGGATGCTGGCCTCAGGTATCGATGCGGTAGCGATCCATTCCCCACCGTATTTTCACCCACAGCAGGTGGAGCAGGCGCTGGCTGCGGGCAAGCATGTCTTCCTCGCAAAGCCTGTCGCCGTGGATGTTCCGGGCACGCTGAGTATCGCTGAGCTGGGGAAGCTGGCAACAAAACAGAAACTGGTCATGACCATGGACTTCCAAAGCCGCGGGAATGCAGTGTTTCAGGAGGCCATGAAGCGGGTCCATGAGGGAGCCCTCGGGAAGCTGACCTATGGTGAATGCATTTACGAATTCGGCACCCTAACAGCCCAGGCAGCGGAGGAAAAGTCACCAGATGACCGGCTG
>JAYVJI010000768.1:0-2916 GCA_043769435.1 Verrucomicrobiota bacterium | reverse complement strand
TTTTTCTATATTTGCCAAATATACCCGTAGCAACTGCCCATGAGCCTTAACCTCAAACAATGCCGTCAGTGCGACCAGACCTTCTGGCCGACAGGAGATGGTGTGGAGCAGTGGAAATGCCCCCAGTGTCTGGCGTCCCGGGCAGGAGTGGCCCCTGTGGAATCAGAGCGGGAACAGCCCCGGCCCCGGTTTGTGGCGCTCAGTGCCCTGCCCGAAGGACAGCGGCTCCCGGCGCGGCGCACGGGCCAAGCCACTGCTGCCAGTATGGACGCAGCCAGCGGCCGCGGCATCCAGCCGAGACCGGCCCGCGGCGAGCGTCAGATGCCGCGTGAGGTGGAGAGTATAAGTGCAGACCCGCCGCGTCAGCTACCGGCAGTGCGGCCCCTGCCCCTGCCGCCGCCAGCGCTGCCCCCGGCACCGGCGGCCAGCCCGGATGGCCTTCAGGCCCCCGCCCGCCAACTGGGCTTCAACTGCCCGTCCTGTTTTACCGTGCTGATCATCAAGGACCCGCAAAACTATGACGGACGTGCCGCACCGTGTCCTTATTGCCAAGTGGTGATCATTCCACCACGCGTCGCTCCGCCCAGCCCATTCACGCTAGTGGCGGCTCCGGCTCCGGCTCCGCGCGCGCTGCCAGCCCCAGAGGCAGCACCCGCAGCCCGGGAGACCCGCTGGAAGCCTTTCGACAAGAGCATCAACAATGGCTCCTCAGATCAGCGCTATACCGCTTAGCGAACCGGTGCGCGGTTGAGTCGTGGCCAGCCGGCTCCAGCATGTCCTTCTATGAACCTACGACTTTTTGCACCCATTCTGGCCATGGCCCTGACTTCCGTGTCTTCCGTGTATTCCGGTCCCGCCGGGTATAATTACGTTGAGGAAGCGGTGCCGCCCTATCAGCTTCCCGATCCCTTGAAAAAAGCGGACGGCAGTGTGGTGGACTCGCCTGCGGCCTGGGCTGCGCAACGCAAGCATTGGCTGTTATTGATAGAGCGTGAAATGTTCGGCAAGGCCCCGGCCCGGCCGACTGTGAACGCCACGGAGACCGAGCCGCCGACACCTGCGCTGGAGGGGAAAGCCATCCGCCAGCAGGTCCGCATCTCTTTCGCTCCTGGTGGTCCTGGCATGGATCTGCTGCTCTATCGTCCCGCTGGTGCCACCAAGCCGGTAGCGGTCGTTTTCGGGCTGAATTTCAACGGCAATCAAAGCGCGCACAAAGACCCCGCCATCAAACTCTGCCAATCCTGGCTGAGGGACAGTGCGAAGGAAGGCATCACCGGCAACCGCGCCACTGACGCCGCCCGGGGTCTGGAAGCTGAACGCTGGCAGGTGGAATACGCAGTGAGCCGGGGCTATGCAGTGGCCACAGTTTGCTATGCGGATATCGATCCGGACTTTGATGACGGCTGGAAAAACGGAGTACACGCGCTGTTTCCGGAAGTAGAAAAGTCCACGCCCCGCGATCCCTCAGCATGGGGCAGCATAGCCGCATGGGCATGGGGCATGAGCCTAGGTATGGACTGGCTGGAGCAGCAGCCCGCCCTGGACCGGAAGCGGGTGATTTGTCAGGGGCACTCCCGGCTGGGGAAAACGGCACTGTGGGCCGGTGCCATGGATGAGCGGTTTGCCATGGTCATCTCTCACGACAGCGGCGCCGGCGGCGCGGCGCTGAGTAAGCGGATCTTCGGGGAAACTGTAGGACGGCTGAACACCTCGTTCCCCCACTGGTTTTGCGGCAACTTCAAAAAGTACTCAGAAAAGGAAACAGATCTGCCGTTTGATGCCCACACGCTGCTGTCGCTCATCGCCCCGCGCCCGCTGCTCATCACCAGTGCCACGGAGGATTTATGGGCGGATCCGCGCGGGGAATTCCTCGGCGGACTGCACGCCTCGCCTGTCTATAAACTCATGGGCACTGATGGCCTCTCTGCTTCAGAAATGCCGCCTGCGGATCACCTCGTCAGCAGCCGCATCGGTTATTTTTTGCGCACCGGCAAGCATGACGTGACCCGCGCCGACTGGCAGGCGTATCTGGACTTTGCAGATGCACAACTCAAACCCTAGCCAATAATTATGCTGAAGCTTGGAGTCAATATCGACCACGTCGCCACCCTGCGCCAGGTGCGCTACATGCAGGCCCCCGGAGCCCACAACGAGGAGCCGGGCCTGCTGGCTGCTGCCCGGGAGTGTGAGGCCGCCGGAGCCCACAGTCTCACCATTCACCTCAGGGAAGACCGCCGCCACATCCAGGACCGGGATGTCTATCTCCTGCGCCGCGAAGCCCGGGTGCCTATCAATCTTGAAATGGGTAACACGCCGGAGATCGCCAGCATCGCCTGCAATGTTAGGCCGGAGTTCGTCTGCATGGTACCGGAAAACCGCCGTGAAGTCACCACCGAGGGCGGTCTGGATGTCGCCGGACACTTCGACATCACCCAGGCCACCACCCTGCGCCTGCGGGACCACGGCATCATGGTCAGCCATTTCATAGACCCGGATCCCGCCCAGGTGGAGGCTGCCGCCAAGGCCGGCGCCCAGATGATAGAGCTGCACACGGGAGCGTATGCCAACCGGACCGGCGCGGCACGGGAGACCGAGCTGGCACGCCTCACCGCGGCGGGAGCCCAGGGCCATGCACTGGGCCTCCAGATCAATGCCGGGCACGGGATCACTACCGCAAACCTTCCTCCGCTTCTGACTATCCCGCACCTGCTGGAGTTGAACATCGGCCATCATATTGTGAGCCGTGCCGTGTTCATCGGGCTGCGCGCTGCCGTGGCCGAAATGCTGGCAGCCATGAACGGGGAGAACAGGGATGAAGCCTGAAATTCCTCTGATGACAGCCGACCGACATGCCCTTAAACCTGACCTGCTATGAAATTTCGCCTTCTCATTTTATTCGCCGTCGCCGGACTGGTG
>JAYVJI010000767.1:0-2573 GCA_043769435.1 Verrucomicrobiota bacterium | reverse complement strand
CACTGACTTTCACACTCAGATTGGCGGGTTTCTGCTGCTTCACCTGGTGGAGAGCATCGTAGTCGAAGACGCCCTTCGGCAGCACGATGATTTCCTCTGCTGCTTCTTTCGTGGTGATCTCCACTGTGGAAGGCTTCAGCCAGCCATCGCCGGACACTTCCACTTTGATTTTTGCGCCTTTGGTGACATCGAGGATACGGGCACCGATCCAGCCGTTCCTATCACCAAGCACGGGCGTTTCCTCCTCCTCCGTCGTATCCTCGTCTTTCTTTGCGTCCTTGTCGTCGGCCTCTTCCTCTCCCGCGTGCCAATCCACAGTGGCAGTGGCGATGATGGCACTGGGGTAAATGTCCGTGCCGGTGTAGGACCAAGCCTCGGCAGTGATTTCTGCATGGATGGGGCCGGCTAGGAATGTAGATGTGGTGAGTGTGAGCAGCGCGGTGTATTTCATGATATAGTTGTTTCTAGGATTTCTAGGATCTGGTTTCTAGACTTAATGTGCAAGCACTTTTGAAATGTGAAAACTGCGAAGTGGCTTCACAGCGAAGGCACTGCGTCCAGCAATCTGCGGGTGTAGTCGTGCCGGGGGTGGTGGATGATCTGCTCTGCTGGTCCGGACTCCACCAAGCGTCCATGGTGGAGGACGGCGATAGTGTCGCTGATGTGTTCTACGACCGCGAGATCATGGCCGATGAACAGGTAGGTAAGGCCGAGTTCCTCCTGCAGATCTTGGAGCAGATTGATGACCTGGGCCTGAATGCTAACATCAAGCGCGCTGACGCATTCATCGCACAGGATGATCTCCGGCTCGACGGCGAGGGCGCGGGCGATGCCTATACGCTGGCGCTGGCCTCCACTGAACTCCCGGGGCCGCCGGTTCATGGAGGAAGGGTCCAGCCCCACTTTCCGGAGTAGTCCCGCGACCCGGTCGCGGCGTTCCGCTGCGGTGAGGGTAAAGTGAATCTCCAGCGGCTCACTCAGGATTTGTTGGATCGTGTGGCGCGGATTCAGCGAGCCATAGGGATCCTGGAAAACCATCTGTATCTTCTGCCGGTAAGGGAGAAACTCCGCCCAGCTCAGCCCGGCAAGATCCGCGCCGTCATAGAGGATTTTCCCTGCCGCAACGGGAGCGAGCCCCATGATGGCCCGGGCGATGGTTGTTTTTCCGCTGCCACTCTCCCCAACCAGACCGAGGGTGCGGCCTTTCTCAACGGACAGGGATACGTCATCAAGGACCCTCACCGGTGGACGGCGGGCGGCCAAAAATCCGCCTGCCGATGGGTATTCCACCGTCAAGCCCCGCAGTTCCAGAATGATGCCTCCGCCCGTGCTCACTTCATGGCGTCAAAGCGCTTTTGCAGGACGCTTTTTGCGCTGGGGTTCCCCAGTTTCGTGCGGGTCGAGTCTATCCAGTTATACTCGAGGGTATTTTTGGTAGGACGGTCCACATCATAGTAGACGCCGAATTTACCGGGATACTGGATATTCGCGATGGCGTAGGCAGCGGCTTCATCCGTCACATCATGGCGGGCTGCATCCTCGGGGCTTTCATCGTGCTTTTTCTCTTCGATGATCTCAAATTTTCCGCCCTTTCGCGGGTAACCGTCATCGAACGCTCCGGGATAGAACATGATGCACTCGCTCAGGCACTCGACTACGCTGAATCCGTTGTGACGGATCGCGCGGTCAAACATTTCTGTCATGTGATTGACCTGCATGGCGTGCGTGCGGGCAACGAAGGTGGCGCCTGCGCTGATGAGTTGTTTCATGGGGTTCACAGGCTGGTCGACGGCGCCGTTGGGATCTGTCTTGCTCTTGTAGCCCAGCGGGCTGGTGGGGCTGGTCTGCTTCTTTGTCAAGCCATAGACAAAGTTGTCCATGATGACATATGTCAGGTTGATGTTTTTACGGGCTGCGTGGTTGAGATGGTTCCCGCCGATGGAAAATCCATCGCCATCACCGCCGAAGACGAAGACATGACAATCTGGCCGGGCCAAGCTGACCGCTGAGGCCAGGGGCAGCGCGCGCCCGTGAATGAAGTGAAGTCCGTGGCCATTCACAAAATAAGGAAAACGGGAGGAACAGCCAATGCCCGCGACGGTCACGATCTTCTCATGCGGCAACTGCAATTTTTCGAGGACCTTGTAGAAGGAGGCGAGGACTGCAAAGTCTCCACAGCCAGGGCACCATGTGGGGTGGTCGGCAATGAGCAGTTTTTTGGTTAGCTTCACTTCGTCAGGAGCAGCAGCGGACATGGTGTGGAAAGTAGTTAGGTTGGTGAAAAAGCGGTGGGGCATTTCCCGAAAGGCGCGCTACCAGTGCAGTCGCTTTTCAGGTTTGCCACGGGAAAAATGCGGTCTTCTCAGGAAGTGGATTCAGCGGCTGAGGTCACCTTGGCGCAGGACTTTGAACCCGTGGTTGGCCATGAGCACATCGCCTATCTCGATGTCCTCGACGTGCAGGACCAGACCGGACCGGCCATCGGGATGGATGAGGAGCGGATAGGCAAAGTGGATGTTCGTCTCCCCGGCGCGGAAGGCCATGAGGCAGGTGGTCAGGTCGCGGGCACTTTC
>JAYVJI010000766.1:0-2001 GCA_043769435.1 Verrucomicrobiota bacterium | reverse complement strand
GTTCAGGATTTCTCCCCCGCAGTTCCGCGTGGCGGATTTGCCCTCTGCGGGATACTCCGGCACTACTTTGAGAAGATCAGCTGCTGTTAGGCTGCTGTGCCGCGCGGCCTTCAGTTCTGCGGCCATGGCCGGATTGGCCGCAGCCCACGCGTCGAAGGTTTTTTGCCAGTCGGCGTGAGCCCCGGCCCGGGCCTGCTTCAGCGCAGCGAAGTAGCCAGTCACTGCTTCGCTAACATAAAAGTGAGTTCCCGCAGGAATACCCAGAGCCGCCTTGGCACTGTCCACAAATTTCGCGCCTCCCTCGCCGTGTGCTTTGGCGGTGCCTGCTACTTCCGGGATGCCTTTGCCGATGATCGTTTTGGCGATGATCATCTTGGGTTTACCGTTTTTGCTGGCCTTGGCGTGTGCCACCGCCGCACTGATGGCGCTCAGGTCATGCCCGTCGATGGTCACCGTCTCCCAGCCCAGAGCAGTGAAGACCGCGTGGGTGTCTTCGCTCTGGGTCAGGTTAGCCATAGCGTCCAACGTGACATCATTGCTGTCAAAAATGAGGATCAGGTTGTCTAGGCCGTTATGAGCGGCGAAGGCCACGGCTTCGCGGGCCACGCCTTCCTGAAGGCAGCCATCACCGGCGAGGGCGATGACGTGATGGTCAATGATCGTGTGAGTAGCCGTGTTGTATTTAGCCGCCGCCATTTTGCCACTGAGGGCATAGCCCACCGCATTTCCTATCCCCTGCCCCAGCGGGCCAGTGGTGGATTCCACCCCGGGCGTCTCCCGGAATTCCGGATGCCCGGGAGTCTTGCTGTGAAGCACGCGGAAGTTTGCCACTTCAGCCATCGGCAGGTCATACCCCGCTAGGTGGAGCCAGGAATAAAGAAACATGGAGCCGTGGCCGGCACTTAAAATGAACCGGTCACGGTTGAGCCAGTGCGGGTCTGCGGGATCACATTGCAGGCTCTGCCCAAAGAGCACAGCACCTATTTCCGCAGAACCAAGTGGCAGCCCGAGGTGACCCGAGGAGCACTTGTGGACAGCATCCATGGCGATCCCACGGGATTCATCGGCGGCGGACTGAAGAATGGTTTTATTCATAGAAAGATAAGTGGGAAAAGGATCGATTTGTAATGGCAGCCCAAAACAGGAACCTAGCCGGTAAACCAGCGGATTCCAGACCGGCCCGGCTGGGGAAAACCATCACTACACGCACCGCATAACCGCTCCCTTCCGCTCCGCAAGTGAAACCGCCCGCAGAGAAGAGGGCTCACTGGGCTCACGCTCACGCTCACGCAGACGCTAGGATGCAAAGGGGAGAGGAGGGCTCACGCAAAGAAGCTGAGACGCCAAGGGGAGAAGGGCTCACGCATCGGAGACGAAGGGCTCACGCAAAGACGCAAAGACGCAAAGGGGAGAAGGGCTCACGCATCGGAGACGAAGGGCTCACGCAAAGGCGCAAAGGGGGAGAAGAGAGGAGGCTTTTTCTGGTTGGCGTCAGCATCGGGTGATTGAGATCAAGCGCAGCGGGCGTGAGACTTACCGCGTATCCTCCATGCCATTCGCGATGCGTTTGATACCCTCTTTCATGAGGCCAGCTCCAAAATTGAGGAGGAGACCGAGCCGCTTGTCAGCGAGTTTGAGATAAGTGAAGAGCTGCTTGTGGTGAACTTTGGCAAGCTGCTCCACAGACTTGAGTTCGAGGATAACTTTGTTTTCCACGACGATGTCAGCACGAAAGCCCTCATCGAACCGCAGGCCCTCATACTCAATGGGGATAGGCACTTGCCGCTCGACCCGCAGGCCCCGGCACTCCAGCTCGCGGGCCAGCACCACTTCATAGACGGTCTCCAGCAAACCGGGGCCGAGCTTGCTGTGGACCTTCACTGCGGCATCAACGACTTCTTTTGCGATTTGGTTTTCATTCATAGTTTCGTTCATAAGAGGTGGAAGAGGTGGAATACCTCACGCAAAGACGCCCGGATGCAAAGGGGGAGAAGGGCTCAC
>JAYVJI010000765.1:0-2039 GCA_043769435.1 Verrucomicrobiota bacterium | reverse complement strand
TCCGATGGACCTTTTTTCAAAAGTTCAGCGAATCGCGCCTCTCTCGCTTCGATAAGATCCCGCGTGGAAACATAAGCCGGAATCCGATTCCTGCTTGGCACCATATCCCCGGGAAACAGGCCAACAGAGTTTGCTGCTCCCTGCTCACCTGTCGAGAGAGGCTGCCGTGAGGTGCTCTGTGCCGGGGCTGCTTCTAGGCGCTGGGGAATCCAGCCAGCTAAGAAATATCCCGCTACAGCACCGCAGGCCGTGAGTAGAAATATCTGTCGTTTTTGCTTTTTTATACCGATAGAATCTCCTATACTTTCCTTGTTAGGTTTCATGGCGTTTGGGGATCATTTTTCAATTTGTCCGCATATGACGCCCGGACAGCAGGGTCACTGATTTTTGCGATCCAAGCCGCAGAGCTTTCGGGATCATCCGCAATCTCGGGGAGCAATGCTAGTATGGCCGTGTCACCGAGTCCGGGGTGTTCTGCGACAAAACGGGAGGCACCGACCGTGCTCCTTTCCGCCCAGAATTTCACGACCCCCGCGATGAGTTCCGACCTGAGGGCCGCGTTGCTTTCCGGGATCGCCTGCAGCGTCGCAGCGGGGTCGCTGGACTGTAAGGCTATGGTGGAGGCCAAGTTTGACAACATCGCCTGATCCACAGAATTTGGCAAACTGCCCAACAAATCCGCGCCGTTGCTTGTCATGCTGAGGTTTTGGGCCAAGTCCGTAAGGACTTTCCGGTTGGAAATTTCTTTGAGAACCTCTGGTGGCAGATTCTTTCGGGTGGCCTCGCCTATGGCATCGGGGTCACTGATGCGGGCGGCTAGCGCGGCTCCAGCGGCGGTGTTTTCGATACCTGTTAGAAGGCCGGCAGCCACCTCCGCCGAAATCTGCGACGCCCAGGTCCGGTGAAACCATTCCGGCAGCGAATCCTGCCCGGCCAGCAGAGTGACCAACTGGGGATTGCTGCGGAGAGTTTCCGCATTTAAATTCATAGCCAACACCGTAATCTTGCCAGACAGGGCACCTGTAAAGCCAGCGCGGGATTTAGCCGCTAGCTCCAGCATTACCTGCAGGCATTTTGCCGATGCCGCTGGGTAGCCATGTGTGGGAATTTCTACCATGTCTAGGACCCGTTCTGGCGGGTTGGCTGCCGCGAACTTCTCTAGCCAAGACGCATACCCATCTGGGTTTTCCAAGGCTGCAAATTGAAGGATTTTGGATGCTGCAGCAGGATGAGAGTCCGGTGTTACCCAACCCTTTTGCAGAGCCAGCAGGGCGATTCTCACACCGTCGTCATCCTCAGTTTGCAGCATCAGGGAAAGTGCCATCAGCCGTTCATCTGGATCAAGCGCTTCCAGACTGGCCATGGCCGCAACGGGATCCAATCTGAATGCTTCGATGCCCGCGTCCACCACGCGACTTAGGTCATCCGCAGTCATTCGCATCCTCGCCAGAGAAATAAAAAGCTCCGTGATTTGACTAGACTTGGAAGCATCTGATCTGCTGCCACTGCTGCCCCTACGGTCTGCATCAGTGAGTGCTTGGATCATGGCCTCAGGCGCATTTGCTTTGCCTCGCAGGAGGAGCCTCGCGCCTGCTCCAGCGATCACCGCGCAGAAAAACAATAGGATACGAATACTCATATTGCGAGGCTTTAAGACTTTTTATTGACACCAAGTTGGGTGCCACCTTAGATCCGCAGGTTGCCACCAAGCCGAACTGTCATACCACTCACACTTAGCTTTCAAAATTTTGACGCCCGAACCTGGTCCCAGCGGGGGCACCAACAGTTGATTCGCACCCCGCAACTATACACCATTCTTCGGCACCGGGCGCAAAACCAGACGCTGCACTGGTGGCTATTCCCGTACCAAATGCAAGGGCTGTCGAGCTTGATTTCACAATGAATGAACGTCGATTGATCATAATGAGTATTCGTTAGGTTGTTCAGTGGTTGTTAGGTTGTGGCGCAGAATCAAAGAAAGGCCTGTCCTTTAGTAAGAAATTCGAAGAAATTCGCACTCAGGCATGGAGCAGCTTCGG